>NZ_JANEWL010000006.1:0-79650 GCF_028069815.1 Citrobacter sp. Awk 2 | reverse complement strand
AATCTGCACTCGGGAAATAAAGATATCAGTTCGTGATGCTTAAAAATCGTACTCGTACGCTCAATCCCCCTAGCGTATCGCTGCGCGACAACTGCGGGTGTGTGCGGTGTAGACGCGCAATATCGTTGACCAGAGCCAGGCCTATTCCTGCGCCTGGGACGTTGCCGACGTTATCCAGGCGATGAAACGGCAACAGCGCCTGATGCACCCGTTGCTCATCAATACCTGGCCCGCTATCTTCAACCACCAGCACCACGGCTTCCCCCTCGCGCACTAAACGTGCCGTCACCACGCCCCGTACTGGCGTATATTTCAGCGCATTATCCAGCAGATTTCCGCACAGCTCACCGAGTAGCACCTCATCCCCTTCAATCCACAGCGCCTCCTGCTTCCCCTCATACCCCAGATCGATGGCTTTACTGCGCGCCTGCGCCATACGGGTAAAACAGCTGGTTTGCACCACGTCATACAGATTAACGGGCGAAAAGTGCCTTTCCCCCTGTTCTTTACGCTTCACCGCGGAAAGCTGTAACAACCTTTCCGTCAGTTGAATCGTATTATCCAGCGTTGAACTCATCGCCTGTAAGCTCTCATACCATTGCTGCGGCTGCGGACTCGCCAAAGCCACTGCCGCCTGCGTTTTTAGCACTGCCAGTGGTGTTTTGAGCTGATGGGAAGCATCTGCGCTGAAGCGCTCCTGGCGGGAGATAAGCCCGCGCAATCGGTCGATATAGCGGTTGAACGCAACAATCAGCAGACGGGTTTCTGACCACGGCAGTAACTCCGGCAATGGCGTCAGCAGTCCTGGTTCGCGGCGAACCATAAGCGATGACAACTGGCGCATGGGGCGCAATACCCGACGTAATAGCCAACCGACCAGCACCAGCGTCAGGAGAACCAATAGACCTTGTGACACCCATGAGGAAAACAGCAGTTGCCGCGCCAGATAACGACGTGATTGCAGCGTTTCGGCGACATAAATTTCGGCCATGCCAACAATCCCGCCCTCATTGACCGGCTGGAGCAGGCGTGCCACGCGGATCGCTTCACCGCGATATTCCGTATGATAAAACCACGCTAACGCCGGATACAGCCGGGTACGCGAGGTCGCGGGCGGCATGGCCGGTAAATCGTCATAACCTGAGATAACCTTCCCCGTCGGATCGACCACCTTGTAATACAGCCGATCGTTCATGTTCAGTTCAAAGCTGTCCAGTACCACCCACGGCACGTTGACTTCCAGGTGCTTATTGCGTACCACCAGTCGTTCAGAAACCGTTCTGGCCGATGAGAGCAGCGTCCGGTCATACGCCTGCGTCGCGGCCTGTAATGCGCTAACGTAGCTGTTAAACGCCGAGAGTCCCCACAGCAACAGCAGCGGTAGCCCCAGGAACATCAGCAATTGCAGGTACAACGACTGGGGCTTAACCCACCTCATCACAGCGCTCCAGCACATAACCCAGACCACGCAGCGTCGCGATACGCACGTCGCTCCCTTGCAGTTTCTTCCGCAACCGATGGATATACAGCTCAATACTTTCGGGGCTGACCTCATCACTCAAACTGAACACCTGCTCAAACAACTGTTGGCGTGAAACCGGGCGCAGTCGACGGTACATCAGCACTGTCAGCAGAGCCTGCTCACGCGGTGTCAGCGCCAGCGGTTGTCCTTGCAACAGAAAGTAACCTTCATCGTGAAACGCCAATTCTCCCAGTTGCTGTATCCCTTGCACCTGGCCTGCGCTACGCCGCAGCAAGGCCCGCAGCCGGGCATCAAGCTCTTCAAGTTCAAACGGCTTAGCCAGATAATCATCAGCCCCTACATTCAGCCCCTTCACCCGATCGGCTACCGCGCTGCGCGCCGTCAGCAACAAAACCGGCAGCGTCTGCCCGCGTTTGCGTAGGCGCTGGACGACTTCCAGACCATCCAACCCCGGCATGTTGATATCCAGTACCGCCAGCGCGTACGTTTCACTGTGTAA
Organism: Citrobacter sp. Awk 2; assembly: GCF_028069815.1. Taxonomy (NCBI): domain Bacteria; kingdom Pseudomonadati; phylum Pseudomonadota; class Gammaproteobacteria; order Enterobacterales; family Enterobacteriaceae; genus Citrobacter; species Citrobacter sp. Awk 2. Next base: position 77,668 of record NZ_JANEWL010000006.1, on the reverse strand, counting down.
AAGATGATCGGCCGACTGGCCGTCGAACACGCAGTCAACGGCAAAGCCGTTTTGTACCAGCGCTTTCTCCAGCCAGTGAGCTAACTCACGGTTATCTTCCGCTAATAAGAGACGCATATCACATCCTGTAAAGTTTCTGCCGCATTGAAAGGGAATTGAAAGGTTAATGTTTTAACAATCACGCAACCGAACTGCTACACATCGGCTCACATAATCACAAAAATCTTCTTCCGTACCCGAAAATCCGGTTTTCCGGCGTGAGGATAAACAATGAAAAAACAATTACTTCGTACCCTTACTGCAAGCATTTTATTGATGAGTACCTCTGCTTTAGCTGAACAAGCGCCATCGCGCACCGAATGCATTGCTCCGGCGAAACCCGGCGGTGGGTTCGACCTCACCTGTAAGCTGATTCAGGTGAGCATGATGGAAACGGGCGCCATCGAAAAACCGATGCGCGTAACCTATATGCCCGGTGGCGTGGGTGCCGTGGCCTATAACGCTATCGTCGCGCAACGTCCTGCCGAAGCCGGAACCGTAGTGGCATTCTCCGGCGGCTCCCTGCTAAACCTGTCGCAAGGTAAATTCGGCCGCTATGGTGTCGATGACGTGCGCTGGCTGGCGAGTGTAGGCACCGACTACGGCATGATTGCCGTGCGTAGTGATTCCCCCTGGAAGACGCTGAAAGACCTGCTGACTGCCATGGAGAAAGATCCCAACAGTGTCGTTATTGGCGCGGGAGCCTCTATTGGAAGTCAGGACTGGATGAAGTCGGCGCTGCTGGCGCAAAAAGCCAACGTCGACCCGCACAAAATGCGTTATGTCGCCTTTGAAGGGGGTGGCGAACCGGTGACCGCGCTGATGGGCAATCACGTGCAGGTGGTTTCCGGCGATCTCAGTGAAATGGTGCCCTATCTCAGCGGCGACAAGATCCGCGTACTCGCGGTGTTCTCTGACGAACGTCTGCCGGGCCAGTTAGCCAATGTCCCTACCGCCAAAGAGCAGGGTTATGACCTTGTTTGGCCGATTATTCGCGGCTTCTATGTTGGGCCAAAAGTGAGCGATGCGGATTACCAGTGGTGGGTTGATGCCTTTAATAAGCTCCAGCAGACCGATGAATTTAAAAAGCAGCGTGATTTGCGTGGCCTGTTCGAGTTCAACATGAGCGGTAAGCAACTCGATGACTACGTGAAGAAACAGGTCACGGATTACCGTGAGCAGGCAAAAGCCTTCGGCCTTGCGAAATAAGCCCGGGGGCAAAGATGATGAGCGATCGTATTTTCGCGGGTATCTGGCTGTTGCTCTGTATAGCCGGGCTGTTCGTGGCCTGGCAAATCAGCAGCGAATACAGCTATGAACCCGTCGGGCCACGTCCCTTTCCGCTTGGCATTATCAGCTTGATGCTGTTGTGTGCCGTCGCGCTGCTGTTGCGCCACCCGGACACCATCAGTTGGCCTCGCCGCCACGTGCTGCAAAAGCTGCTCACGATGGTGATTGTGTTGTTGATGTACGCCTGGGGGTTTGAATGGTTAGGCTTTCCCATTGCCACTGCCATTCTCACCGTGGTGATTGGCATGCTGTTCGGCGCAACCATCCCGGCAGCGGGCATTTCCGGTTCGGTTCTCGGCATTCTGCTGTGGTATGCCTTCGACCGACTGCTTGACGTCACCTTACCACTCGGCGCCTGGCTGGGTTAACGGAGAAACGATGGATACCTGGATTTATCTTTCTCAGGGTTTCGCGGTGGCGATGACGCCGGAAAACCTGGTTATCGCCTTGATCGGCTGCTTTGTCGGCACCATTGTTGGGTTGCTACCGGGTCTGGGGCCAATCAACGGTGTGGCGATCCTGCTGCCGCTGGCCTTCGCATTGCATCTGCCTGCAGAGTCTGCGTTGATCCTGTTGGCGACTGTTTATATCGGCTGCGAATACGGCGGGCGCATCTCCTCTATCCTGCTCAATGTTCCTGGCGATGCGGCAGCCATTATGACCGCCCTTGACGGCTACCCAATGGCCCAACAGGGACGTGGCGGCGTGGCGCTTTCTATCTCAGCGGTCAGTTCTTTCTTCGGTTCGCTTATCGCTATCGGCGGTATCATTCTGTTTGCCCCGGCGTTAGCACAATGGTCGCTGTCATTCGGTCCTGCAGAATACTTTGCCTTAATGGTCTTCGCCATTGCCTGTCTCGGCAGCATGATGGCACAGAATCCACTGAAATCATTTCTGGCAGCGCTTATCGGTCTCGGGCTCGCGACCGTCGGCGTAGACGCCAACACCGGGGTTTATCGCTTCACCTTTGACAGTGTTCATCTCTCCGACGGTGTGCAGTTTATCGTGGTAGTGATTGGGCTGTTCTCTGTCTCAGAAATATTATTAATGCTGGAACATACCAGCAGTGGCCAAACGCTGGTGCGTAAAACGGGCCGCATGTTGTTTAATGCCAAAGAAGGTATGCAGTGCGTGGGCGCAACGCTGCGCTCATCGGTGATTGGCTTTTTCGTCGGCGTCCTGCCCGGCGCCGGGGCAACCATCGCCAGTGCTATCACCTACATGACCGAGAAAAAGCTCAGCGGTAACAGCGACAGCTTTGGGAAGGGGGACATTCGTGGCGTTGCCGCACCAGAGGCAGCCAACAATGCTTCGGCCTGTGGCTCGTTTATCCCAATGCTGACGCTCGGCGTACCCGGTTCGGGCACCACGGCGGTAATGATGGGTGCGCTGACGCTGTACAACATCACGCCAGGGCCGGCAATGTTCACCGAACAACCGGATATCGTCTGGGGACTGATCGCGGCGCTGCTGATTGCGAACGTGATGCTGCTGGTCATGAACATCCCGTTAATCGGTCTGTTCACCCGCATGCTGACCATTCCGCTGTGGTTCCTGGTTCCGGCCATTGCGGCGGTTTCGGCGGTCGGTGTGTATGCCGTCCACAGCACGACCTTCGATCTGGTACTGATGGTTGGTCTCGGCGTACTGGGATACATTTTGCGTAAAATGCACTTCCCGATGTCTCCGTTGATTCTCGGATTTGTGCTCGGGGAAATGCTGGAGCAGAACCTGCGTCGTGCCCTGTCCATCAGTAATGGCAGCATGGATATTCTGTGGGCCAGCGGCGTGGCGAAAGTCCTGCTGGTGATGGCGGTCATGGTTATCGTTATCCCGCCAGTACTGCGCCTGATCCGCAAACGCAACAATAAGCCGCAGGTGGATATCGGCTAACGAATTGCCGGATGGCGTTGCGCTTATCCGGCCTACAACTTGGCTCGGTTGTAGGCCGGATAAGCGCAACGCCATCCGGCATTTTTATTTTCCGCGCAGCCCCTGCGTTCCTTCCAGCACATGTTCAACAAATTGCGTCAGCTTGGGCAGTGGGCGTAAATCCTGTCGCCACAACAAATGAATTGGCCGCGGTTGCGGCGTAAACCCCTCCAGCACCCGGACCAGTCGGCCATTCGCGAGCTCTTCTGCCAACAAAACCTCTGGTTGTAACAGCAGCCCCGCTCCCGCTACCGCCGCCATGCGCAGGCCATGGCCATCGTTACAGCGCAAAATCGCGTCACGTTTCCACCTGACCTCACCCGCCACACCCGGCAGTTTCCATTCATTACGTGCCGTCCACACGGTATGCGACAAACACAGATGATCCACCAGATCCCCTGGCGTTCGTGGTGTACCGTGTCGGGCAAGATAGTCCGGTGACGCACAGATCGCCATACGGTACGGACCCAGATATTTCGCCACGACATCCGTCTGATGAATATCACCAATACGTATCGCCAGATCGACCCCTTCATCGACCAGATCCACCATTCGGTTGGTCAGATCCAGTTCAATGCGTACTTCTGGCCATGTTTGCAAAAAATCCGCAGCCAGCGGCGAGACAACACAAGCCCCAAAGGAGGTTGGTGCGCTGATGCGTAGCGTACCCGCCGGAGCCCGCCGTAGCCGTTCGACCGAACGTTCAGCGATCGAAACCTGCTCCAGTACCCGACGCACTTCTTCAACGTAAACGCGCCCGGCATCGGTCAGACTCTGACGGCGAGTGTTACGTTCCAGCAGACGCGTACCAAGCTGCGCCTCCAGCAGGGCGATATATTTCCCCACCATCACCGCTGATATCTCCAGTCGCGTTGCCGCACCGGTAAAGCTTCCACTTTCCACCACCGCGATAAACGTTTCCATGCCGCGCAGCTTATCCATATTGCAAACCCCTGGTTAGTAATCATCTAACTTTTAGCCAGTTTATCTGATTTCATTTTCATTAAAGAATAGCGGCTCACACTATTGCGGAGGTGGTTATGAAAATCGTCATTATTGGTGCCAGCGGTACAGTCGGTCGTGCAGTCACAGAGACGTTGAGCCGTAAACATGAGGTGATCCGCGTGGGCCGCACGCAGGGTGATTACCAGGTCGATATCACCTCACAAGAGAGCGTTCAGGCGCTATTTGAACAAACAGGGCGCGTGGATTCGATTGTTTCCGCCACCGGCAATCTGTTCTTTGGCCCGCTATCGACGATGACCGACAGTGAATTTAATCAGGGTCTGCAGGATAAGTTGTTAGGCCAGGTGCGTCTGGCTTTAACCGGACAACATTACCTGAATGATGGCGGTTCCATTACGCTTATCAGCGGCATTATCGCCCATGAACCCATTGCCCAGGGGGCAAATGCGGCGACCATAAATGCCGGGCTGGAAGGATTTGTGCGCGCAGCAGCCTGCGAGTTAGGACGCGGCTTGCGCATTAACCTGATTAGCCCGACCGTATTGAGTGAATCTGCTGAAGCCTACGATGGATTCTTCCCTGGCTTTGAAAGCGTGCCAGCGGCAACCGTGGCCAATGCTTACCGCCGCAGCGTGGAAGGCATTCAAACCGGACGTATTTATAAAGTCGGTTACTAACATTTTTACTGCCGCTGTGTCCCAGCAGCGGCAGCACTATTAATCCTCTGTTTTTAAATAACATTCTCCTGTTTATCTCCCGCGCTTTTCATTTAACCTCACCCTTTATAATGTTAAATATTTGTTGCTTTTGATCACAAATAATAAACAAACAAGCTCGTTCTGTGCGCGTTTTTCAAAAATGTAGATATTTTTAATTTATGGCTACGAAACGAGCATCGCCATGTCTCCCTGACAATCTACTGAGAGGATCGATTCTGATGAACGCACTGACTGCCGTACAACCGAACGCTGAAGATCCAGCCCAACACTACAGCGGCTTCACACTGAAACCATCAGCCCAGTCGCCACGCTTACTGGAGCTGACTTTCTGTGCTGAGACAACGGAGCAATTTCTGCAAGCCGTCGCGCAGTGGCCGGTACAGGCCCTGGAATACAAATCTTTCTTGCGTTTCAAAGTGGGTCAGATCCTCGACGCCCTGTGCGGCAATCAGTTGCAGCCTCTGCTACTAAAAACCTTGCTGGATCGTGCTGAAGGCGCACTGCTGATCAATGCCGTGGGCGTTGATGACGTGGCACAGGCAGAAGAGATGGTCAAACTGGCAACAGCCGTCGCGCATCTTATCGGACGCTCAAATTTTGATGCAATGAGCGGTCAGTACTATGCGCGCTTCGTGGTGAAAAACGTCGATAACTCAGATAGCTATCTGCGTCAGCCGCACCGAGTCATGGAACTGCATAACGACGGTACATACCTCGAAGAAATCACCGACTATGTACTGATGATGAAGATAGATGAGCAGAACATGACTGGCGGTAACTCGCTGCTGCTCCATCTCGATGACTGGGAACATCTGGATCAGTATTTTACCCACCCGCTGGCACGCCGTGCCATGCGCTTTGCCGCACCACCAAGCAAAAATGTTAGCCAGGACGTATTCCATCCGGTGTTTGACGTTGACCAGCAGGGCCGTCCGGTCATGCGCTATATCGACCAGTTCGTCCAGCCAAAAGACTATGAAGAAGGCGTCTGGCTGAGCGACCTGTCTGATGCGCTGGAAACCAGCAAGAACATTCTTTCCGTTCCGGTATCGGTCGGTAAATTCTTGCTGATCAACAACCTGTTCTGGCTTCACGGTCGCGACCGCTTCACCTCGCATCCTGACCTGCGTCGCGAACTGATGCGTCAGCGTGGCTATTTCGCCTATGCCACCCACCATTACCAGACCCACCAGTAAGCGCGAAGGAAAATAGCGGATGTATGATTTTGTGATTATTGGCGGCGGCATTATCGGCATGTCGACTGCCATGCAGCTGATCGATGTCTACCCGGATGCCAGAATTGCGTTGCTGGAGAAAGAGTCCGGTCCAGCCTGCCACCAGACGGGCCACAACAGCGGCGTGATTCATGCCGGGGTCTATTACACCCCCGGTAGCCTGAAGGCGCAGTTTTGCCTGGCCGGAAATCGCGCCACCAAAGCCTTTTGCGACCAAAACGGCATCCGCTATGACGTTTGCGGAAAAATGCTGGTTGCCACCTCGGCGCTGGAAATGGAGCGGATGCGTGCCTTATGGGATCGCACTGCCGCTAACGGTTTAGAGCGCGAGTGGTTAAACGCCGAAGAACTGCGTGAGCGTGAGCCGAACATCACTGGATTGGGCGGTATTTTTGTCCCGTCGAGCGGAATAGTCAGCTACCGCGAAGTCACCGCTGCGATGGCGAAGATTTTCCAGGCCAAAGGCGGTGAGATTATTTACAACGCGGAGGTCAGCGCGTTAAAGGAACACGCCACCGGCGTTATCGTGCAGACCCGTCAGGGTCAGGAGTATGAGGGTTCGAGCCTGATTACCTGTTCCGGCCTGATGGCCGATCGGCTGGTGAAAATGCTTGGCATTGAGCCCGGATTCATCATCTGCCCGTTCCGCGGCGAATACTTCCGCCTGGCGTCAGAACATAACCAGATAGTCAATCATCTGATCTACCCGATCCCCGACCCGGCGATGCCATTCCTCGGTGTGCATCTCACCCGCATGATAGACGGCAGCGTTACGGTGGGTCCGAACGCCGTACTGGCATTTAAACGCGAAGGCTACCGTAAACGCGACTTCTCGCTTAGCGATACGCTGGAGATCCTCGGCTCTTCCGGCATCCGCCGCGTGCTGCAAAACAACCTGCGTTCCGGGCTTGGTGAAATGAAAAACTCGCTGTGCAAAAGCGGATATTTGCGGCTGGTGCAAAAGTATTGCCCGAGCCTGACGCAGAAAGATCTGCAGCCGTGGCCTGCAGGTGTGCGGGCACAGGCGGTGTCACCGGACGGCAAGCTGATTGACGATTTCCTGTTTGTCACCACGCCGCGTTCGATTCACACCTGTAACGCCCCGTCTCCCGCGGCAACGTCAGCTCTCCCGATCGGCGCGCATATCGTCAGCAAAGTTCACGCCCTTCTGGAGAACCAGAGTAATCCCGGACGCACGCTGCGTGCGGCACGTAGCGTGGAGACATTACACGCCGCGTTCACCCGTTAACCTTTTTAAGACAGGAAGCAATCATGCAACTTAACGATCCCACCTTGTTTCGCCAGCAGGCACTGATCGACGGACACTGGCGTGACGCCAACAGCGGCGAGACCATCGCGGTGACCAACCCCGCGAATGGTCAGCAGCTGGGTAGCGTACCGAAAATGGGGGCGGATGAAACCCGCGAAGCCATTGAGGCCGCGAATCGCGCCCTGCCCGCATGGCGAGCGCTGACCGCGAAAGAGCGGGCCAATATTCTGCGTCGCTGGTTCAATCTGATGATTGAGCACCAGGACGATCTCGCCCGCCTGATGACGCTGGAACAGGGTAAGCCGCTGGCTGAGGCCAAAGGCGAAATCACTTATGCCGCCTCATTTATCGAGTGGTTTGCCGAAGAGGGCAAACGTATTTACGGCGACACCATTCCCGGCCATCAGGCAGATAAGCGTCTGATCGTCATCAAACAGCCGATCGGCGTTACCGCCGCTATCACTCCGTGGAACTTCCCTTCCGCAATGATCACCCGTAAAGCCGGTCCGGCGCTGGCGGCAGGCTGCACGATGGTGCTCAAACCCGCCAGCCAGACACCGTACTCCGCGCTGGCGCTGGCTGAACTGGCCAATCGCGCCGGGATCCCGGCAGGTGTTTTCAGCGTCGTGACCGGTTCAGCCAGTGCTGTTGGTAATGAGCTGACCGGCAACCCACTGGTACGCAAGCTGTCGTTTACCGGCTCCACTGAAATTGGACGCCAGCTAATGCAGCAGTGCGCCAAAGATATCAAGAAGGTGTCACTCGAACTGGGCGGCAATGCGCCGTTTATCGTCTTTGATGATGCCGACCTTGATAAAGCCGTGGAAGGTGCGCTGGCATCGAAGTTTCGTAATGCCGGGCAGACCTGCGTCTGCGCCAACCGTCTGTATGTTCAGGACGGCGTGTATGAGCAGTTTGCCGACAAGCTCCAGCAGGCGGTGAGCAAGCTGCACCTCGGTGACGGTCTGCAACCTGACGTCACCACCGGGCCGCTGATCGATGAAAAAGCCGTCGCCAAAGTGCAGGAACACATCGCCGACGCGCTGGATAAAGGCGCACGCATCGTGGCGGGGGGTAAGGCTCACGCACTGGGCGGCAACTTCTTCCAGCCCACTATTCTGGTAGATGTGCCTGATAACGCGAAGGTCGCCAAAGAAGAGACCTTCGGCCCGCTGGCACCGCTGTTTCGCTTTAAAGATGAAGCTGACGTCATTGCCCAGGCCAACGACACCGAGTTTGGGCTGGCGGCCTACTTCTACGCCCGTGATTTAAGCCGGGTATTCCGCGTTGGCGAAGCGCTGGAATACGGCATCGTCGGCATTAATACCGGCATCATCTCAAATGAAGTGGCCCCGTTTGGCGGCATTAAAGCCTCCGGTCTTGGCCGCGAAGGTTCGAAGTACGGCATCGAAGACTACTTAGAAATCAAATATATGTGTATTGGCCTTTAATAAAATAAATACTGGAGAACACCTGATGAGCACCAATAAAGAACTCATGCAACGTCGCAGTAACGCCGTTCCTCGTGGCGTAGGACAGATCCACCCGATTTTTGCCGAACGCGCAGAAAACTGCCGGGTTTGGGACGTTGAAGGCCGTGAGTTCCTCGATTTTGCTGGCGGTATTGCGGTGTTGAATACCGGTCACCTGCATCCGCAGATTGTCTCTGCGGTAGAAGCACAGTTGAAAAAACTGTCACATACCTGCTTCCAGGTGCTGGCTTATGAGCCGTACCTCGAACTGTGTGAGATTATGAACAAGAAAGTGCCGGGTGATTTCGCCAAGAAAACCCTGCTGGTCACCACCGGCTCTGAAGCGGTGGAAAATGCGGTGAAAATCGCCCGCGCGGCCACCAAACGTACCGGGACCATCGCCTTTAGCGGTGCCTATCATGGCCGTACCCACTACACCCTCTCATTAACCGGGAAAGTGAACCCGTACTCTGCTGGCATGGGGCTGATGCCGGGTCATGTGTATCGTGCGCTGTACCCTTGCGCGCTGCACGGTATCAGCGATGACGATGCGATTGCCAGCATCCACCGTATTTTCAAAAACGACGCGGCCCCGGAAGATATTGCCGCTATCGTCATTGAGCCCGTACAAGGCGAAGGTGGTTTTTACGCCGCCTCCCCGGCCTTTATGCAGCGCCTGCGCGCAATTTGTGACGAACACGGGATCATGTTGATTGCCGATGAAGTGCAGAGCGGCGCAGGGCGTACCGGTACGCTGTTTGCGATGGAGCAAATGGGTGTAGCCCCCGATCTGACTACCTTCGCAAAATCCATCGCCGGTGGCTTCCCGCTGGCCGGTGTCACCGGACGTGCTGAGGTGATGGACGCCGTCCCACCGGGTGGTCTGGGCGGTACCTATGCCGGTAGCCCGATTGCCTGTGCCGCCGCGTTGGCGGTGCTGAACATTTTCGAGCAGGAAAACCTGCTGCAAAAAGCGAACGACCTGGGCAAAACCCTGCGCGATGGTCTGCTGGCCATTGCGGAAACGCACCGCGAGATTGGCGATGTACGCGGGCTGGGCGCAATGATTGCCATCGAGTTGTTCGAAGATGGCGACCACACCAGACCCGATGCCAAACTGACGGCCGACGTCGTCGCGCGTGCACGTGACAAAGGGTTGATCCTGCTCTCCTGCGGGCCTTACTACAACGTGCTGCGCATCCTTGTTCCACTCACCATTGAAGAGGCTCAAATCCGTCAGGGTCTGGACATTATTGCTCAGTGTTTTGCCGAGGCGAAGCAGGGGTAACCCCCGTATCTGAACGGGGATTGTAGGCCGGAAGCAGCGCATGCGCCGCTTCCGGAAATATTGTGATGCCCGGTGGCGCTCCGCTTACCGGGCCTACGGGTAAGGTGCAGGAAGCGACGTCAATAACAATAACGAGGTTTAAAGATGGGGCAAGTGTCACAATCACATGATTTAGGGGGCGGGCTGAAATCACGCCACGTCACCATGTTGTCCATTGCCGGGGTTATCGGCGCCAGTTTATTTGTAGGCTCAAGCGTCGCGATTGCCGAAGCCGGTCCGGCGGTGCTGTTGGCATATCTGTTCGCCGGGTTACTGGTGGTCATGATTATGCGCATGCTGGCCGAAATGGCCGTTGCCACACCCGATACAGGTTCCTTCTCCACCTACGCCGATAAAGCTATCGGGCCATGGGCCGGTTATACCATCGGTTGGTTGTACTGGTGGTTCTGGGTGTTGGTGATCCCGCTGGAAGCTAACATTGCGGCCATCATCCTGCATTCATGGATCCCTGGAGTGCCTATCTGGCTGTTTTCCCTGGTTATCACCCTGGCATTAACCGGCAGTAATTTGCTGAGCGTCAAAAATTACGGCGAGTTTGAATTCTGGCTGGCGCTGTGTAAAGTGATTGCCATTCTGGCATTTATCGCCCTCGGTGCAGCGGCGATTAGCGGCTTCTATCCCTACGCGGAAGTCGGCGGCGTTTCACGACTGTGGGATCAGGGCGGCTTTATGCCCAATGGTTTTGGCGCAGTACTCAGTGCGATGCTAATCACCATGTTTTCCTTTATGGGCGCGGAGATTGTCACCATTGCCGCCGCAGAATCCGACACCCCGGATAAACACATCGTACGGGCGACAAACTCGGTTATCTGGCGTATCTCTATTTTCTATCTGTGTTCCATTTTCGTGGTGGTTGCGCTGATCCCGTGGAACATGCCGGGACTGAAAGAGGTTGGGTCGTACCGCTCGGTACTGGAGTTGCTGCATATTCCGCATGCAAAGCTGATCATGGATTGCGTCATTTTGCTGTCGGTAACCAGTTGCCTGAACTCCGCGCTATATACGTCATCCCGTATGCTCTATTCCCTGAGCCGTCGTGGCGATGCCCCTGCCTTTATGGGTAAAACAAACCGCAGCAAAACGCCGTATGTGGCAGTACTACTCTCTACCGGGGCGGCATTCCTCACCGTTATCGTCAACTATTACGCGCCGGCCAAAGTATTTAAGTTTCTGATCGACAGCTCCGGCGCCATCGCACTGCTGGTCTATCTGGTGATTGCTATTTCTCAGTTACGGATGCGCAAAATCCTGCTGGCGCAGGGCGGTGAAATTAAACTGAGAATGTGGCTCTTTCCATGGCTTACCTGGCTGGTGATCGCCTTTATTGTCTTCGTATTAGTGGTGATGCTCTTCCGTCCGGCGCAACAGCTGGAGGTGGTGTCGACCGGGCTACTCGCCATCGGGATTATTTGCACCGTGCCCATTATGTCACGCTGGAAAAAACTGCTATCGTGGCAAAAAACACCGTTGCAAAATACGCATTAAATCTGATCCCGGCGCAGGCCGGGACATTTATTCAGGAGTAAGACCATGACCGCCATTTCCCAACCGACGGCCATTGATGGGTACCGCTGGCTGAAGAACGATATCATCCGCGGTATATATCAGCCTGATGAGAAACTGCGTATGAGCCTGCTGACCTCACGTTATGAACTGGGCGTTGGGCCACTGCGCGAAGCGCTTTCGCAACTGGTTGTAGAGCGACTGGTCACGGTGGTCAATCAGAAAGGGTATCGGGTGGCGCCGATGTCCGAGCAAGAGTTACTCGATATTTTCGATGCCCGCGCCAATATGGAAGCCATGCTGGTGGGTCTGGCTATCGCGCGTGGCGACGACGCCTGGGAAGCCGAGATTCTGGCGCGTGCGCATATGCTCAGCAAGCTGGAGGCCGTTGACGCCAGCGAGCAGATGCTTGATGAGTGGGATCAGCGCCATCAGGCGTTTCACACGGCGATTGTTGCTGGCTGTGGTTCGCAATATCTGCTGCAAATGCGTGAACGGCTGTTCTCTCTGGCGGCACGATACCGTTTCATCTGGTTGCGTAAAACGGTGCTGTCGGTAGAGATGCTGGAAGATAAGCACGATCAGCATCAAACGCTTACCGAAGCGATTCTGGCGCGCGATGCCGCCCGCGCCAGCGAGTTAATGCGCCAGCACCTGCTGACGCCAATACCCATTATTCAGCAAGCCATGTCCGGCAAACTGCTGACGGGAAAAGCCTAGTCGCGAGTTTGGACCCAGAAGGCATGGATAAGGCCTGGGATGTAGCCCAACAGTGTCAAAACGATATTGAGGATAAATGCCCAGCCGAATCCTTTCCCCAGCAACACGCCAAGCGGAGGCAGAATAATAGTAAAAACGATTCTCCAGAAACCCATACACACTCCATACAAGCAAAAAAAAATAATCATTTCTTAGAAATCTAAGGTTAGTGAGTTTATCCAACTCTGCCTGGCTTCCCCTGCTGTTTTACCCTCCTTTACGCTCTTTACGCTGGCGTACGATGCTCACTTACTTTAGAATTAGCTTAACTTAGAAAACACTAAAGTATATATGACTGAACTCGAACAACTGCAGGCCAGCGCAGAACAGGCTGCCGCCCTACTCAAAGCGATGAGTAATCCAAAACGGTTACTGATTTTGTGCATGCTTTGTGGCTCACCGGGTACCAGCGCGGGAGAGTTAGCCCGCGTTACTGGTCTTAGTGCATCGGCCACCTCGCAGCATCTGGCAAGAATGCGCGAAGAGGGGCTGATAGACAGCCAGCGTGATGCCCAGCGCATCCTTTACTCCATTAAAAATGCGGCCGTGAACTCGCTGATCGCCACATTAAAAACACTGTATTGCCCATAAGGAACCACTATGACCATTGGGATGATTTCCCCCCACGAGGCGCAGACGCTGTTAGCTCAGGGCGCAAAACTGATTGATATCCGCGACGCTGACGAGTATCTGTACGAGCATATTCCCGAGGCGCACCTGGCACCGCTATCCACCCTGGAGCAGGGTTCACTCCCCGCAAACTTACGGGCTGAGCGCATTATTTTTCACTGCCAGTCAGGCAAGCGTACACAAAATGCGGCGGCAAAATTGAATGCCGCCGCCGCGCCAGCACAGGTCTGGCTGCTTGAGGGTGGAATCGACGGCTGGAAAGCGGCAGGTCTGCCGGTTGCAAAAGATAGCTCACAACCGTTGCCGCTAATGCGTCAGGTGCAGATTGCCGCAGGCAGTCTTGCCTTGCTTGGCGTCATTCTCGGTTATGCCGTTAACAGCGGCTTCTTCTTACTCAGCGGTTTTGTTGGTGCGGGGCTGGTACTTGCGGGTGTAACTGGCTTCTGCGGTATGGCGCGACTGCTCGACAAAATGCCCTGGAACCGACGTACTCATTAAGCGGTAATAGAAGAAACAGCGCTGTACCCGCCGATTGACGTGATCTATGGTGGGCTTTGTGATTAAGAAAGGAGCGCAATATGTTTAAACCTGGCGATCTGGTGCAACCGCGTATGGGCGGACCAAAACTGAAAGTTGTCGAAGTGAAAGACGAACAAATTGTGGCTGTACAAGCCAGCAATGAAAGCGGCGAAAAATACACCCTAAAAACTGCTGATGTCACGCGATATTCTGAAGAAGGCGATTTCGGCGTCTGCTGAAAATAAGCGGTGAGGTTCCCCTCACCGCATTGATATTAGATCAAAAAATCATCGAGAGATTTACCGGCAGCCAGCGCCTGCGCAATCGGCTTCGGCGTGCGGCCTTGTCCAGTCCATGTTTTTGTTTCACCATTGGTATCCGTAAAACGATATTTCGCCGGACGTGGTTGACGTTTTTTAACCGAACGCGACATTGCCGCCGACATACTCAACAGTTCTTCAGGATCAATCCCATCGGCTTTCATCATCGCCAGCAGTGTATTAATTTTTTCCTGCTGTTCTGCACGTTGGCGCTGCAGCTGTTCTTCTTCGTCACGTCGTTCTTTGGTGACTACCCGGAGTTTTTCCAGCATATCGTCCAGAACCTCGACGGATAATTCACGCGCCATGGCACGTAGCGATCGAATATTATTTAAGTTTTTTAACATTGAACTCATATTAATAAAACCTCTTTAACGCAAAAACAAAAATCGGTATTACGACGCAAATTGTATGCGAGTGTTTTTTCTTTTTCCAGTCTCTTTTTTGTCGCAAGATATTAAAACGACAATCGCTAATATTATTTACCTTGTCATACAATGAATTTTAGTCACCGATATTTTATATTCGGCCAGCGACCAGAATAAATAGACGTCGTGATATCTCACTGCCGCACCAGATAAACCAATATAGGCATCGCACAGGCGTTGCGGTAGATATGCGAAATATTCGTCAACATTCAAAAAGGAGCGCAAAAAGTTCAGAAAAACAAGTCAAAACAACTTATTGATTTTTAATGATTTTAATTTGCATGACAACGAAAATGCCAAAACGAACAAAAAACAAACCATCGCAGAGCATTTTATCGACAAAAAGGCAATAAATAAAAATTTTAAGCTAGTTGCTAGTTATTATGTAGGCAGATATCCTATTAAAACGCGAAAGCGACAAGACAAATCACTAGCAACAAAGGTATTGAAAACCTTTTTTCCCCTTTTTACAAGGAGCATTAACATGTTCTCTCCGCAGTCACGCTTGCGTCATGCTGTAGCAGACACGTTCGCGATGGTTGTTTATTGTTCTGTCGTGAACATGTTGATCGAGATATTCCTTTCAGGAATGAGCTTCGAACAGTCACTGTATTCCAGACTGGTCGCCATCCCCGTCAACATCCTGATCGCCTGGCCATACGGTATGTACCGCGATTTGTTTATGCGCGCGGCACGCAAAGCTACGCAGGCAGGATGGGCAAAAAATCTGGCGGATGTGCTGGCCTATGTCACGTTCCAGTCACCGGTGTATGTGATTATTCTGCTGACGGTTGGCGCTGACTGGCACCAGATCACGGCTGCGGTAAGTTCAAACATCGTGGTCTCAATGCTGATGGGTGCAGTATATGGCTACTTCCTTGATTATTGCCGCCGCCTGTTTAAGGTCAGCAGCTACCACCAGGCTAAAGCGTAAAAACATCTCATCGCGACTGGCACCGCCAGTCGCGTTATCAGTTTGAACTCACGTCGCCAAACAACCCATTCAGATAACGTTCCAGCGCGATACGCGAGCTAAAGCCGTGTGGAATACCATAATGTTCATGAGTATCGCCGGCTAAATAAAGCGGGAATTGCTGATAGTGATCGCAGGTTTTAATATCCGTGGCTGGTTCTGCCAGTGAAGAACTACGCTCTTTTAGCGTGGGATGAATAACCAATGCGGTACGCCCCATCCGCGCTTCACGGTTTACGTATACATAATTCTCGCCACGTCGATAACCGTATGTTTTCTGTGTGACTACATCAACGGTAAAGCCCACTTTTTCAAGTACGCGCGCCACCTCATCAGGTCGTAAATACATATTATTTTCCTCGTTATCTTTTACTGCGGGCCTACCTTACCTGATTCAGCATTAGCAACGCTTTCAGAAAAGTCCATAAACGAGTGCAGACGGTGAGATGAATATCTTAAGAACAACGCAAATTTATGTCAGCGCCAACCGGAGTTGATATGCAGCCTGCTGCGCCATTTCCGCCGTTCGGATATTGGTAAATGACAGTAATATTCCCCCCTTACCTGCTGAGGTGATGCGCCATCGGCTTAAGGCCTGAACCGCCAACCCGACCTGATTCGCTTTGCGTACTAACGCAGTGTCATCCCCCGCCACGGCGATCACCAGTTGGATCCCGCCCTCTTGTGGTACCACGCTAAACCCCTGCTCTGTCAGAGCGCTTTCCATCCATTGACGCCGTTGGGCATAATGCTGGCGCATCCGTTTTAAGTGCCGCCAGAAATGACCGTCGCGCATAAAATCGGCCAGCGTTTGTTGCCATAAAACCGGCACACTGCAAGCCGTTAGCGCTGCCTGTTGGCGAAAATGTGCGACCTGAGTCAGCGGAACCACCAGCCAGGCTATGCGTAAAGCGGGAAATAACGATTTACTGAACGTGCCCGCATAAACCACCCGCTGCGGCGCATCCAGACTTTTAAGCGGTGGTAACGGTTTGCCGTGGTAACGAAACTCACTGTCGTAGTCATCTTCGATTACCCACGCCTGTGCGCGATCGGCCCATTCCAGCAACTGGTGACGGCGGGCCAGAGAAAGCGCCACGCCCAGTGGGCTTTGGTGTGCAGGTGTCAGCAAGACAAAACGCGCCTGTGGGTAGTGGCGGATCCCCGCGCTGACATCAAGGCCATCGGCATCAACCGCTACAGGCATCAGCTCAACGCGTTCCTGGGTGACCACGGGCCGAATCAATGGAAAACCGGGATCTTCGACCCACATCCCCTCGCCGGGTGTAGCCAGCGCACGCAGGATCAACATCATTGATGCCGCATAACCCGACGTAATAAAAACCTGCTCCGGAAGACATTCAATGCTGCGTGACACTCGCAGGTAATCGACTATCGCCTGGCGTAGCAGCAGTTCACCACAAACATCCCCCACCGCGAGGTCAAAACGTGTTTGGGTGCGCAAACGTCGTCCCATGACCCGTGCCCAGATATCGCGCGGAAAAAGATCAAGCGCTGGCAATCCCATCTGAAAAAGCTGTGGTGTGCCGTTTTCTCCGGCGAATACGGTAGGGGTTGCGGGCGAGGTTTCCAGTCGCAATTGCTCGCTGACAAAGGTTCCCGCCTGACCGCGTCGCGTAAGCCAGCCCTGCGCCACCAACTCAGCATAAGCGTTTTCTACCGTCGAACGTGAAACGCCCAGTTCCTGGGACCAGGTTCGGCTGGAGGGTAATCTTGTGCCAGGCTTAAGATCGCCTTTCTCAATAGCGGTTTTTAACTGACGGGCAATTTGCTGGTAGCGCGGCATTTATGGTCTGCTTTTTAAGTAAAAATATGGCTCTCTTTAGCAGACCATTATAGTGCTACATTGCAGGTCATCCAAATGAGGAGCAATACCATGACAATGTTACGCCAGCCCTATTACGAACTCAGTCCTGAAGTCTATAGCGCCCTGGTTCAGGCAAGCAAAGCGTTGGAAAACTGCGCACTGGAACCCACGCTGACAGAACTGATTTACCTGCGGGTTTCACAAATCAACGGCTGCGCATTTTGCCTTGAAATGCACAGCAAAGCGCTGCGCAAAGCTGGCGTGGAGCAAGCCCGTCTGGATGCGCTGGCGGGTTGGCGTGTGAGTCACCATTTCAGCGAACGAGAACGTGCGGCACTGGCATGGGCCGAGTCCGTCACTCATGTCGCCAGTAGCCATGCCGAAGACGATGTTTATCTGCCACTGCTTGACCATTTTAGTGCCAAAGAAATAAGCGACCTGACCTTCGCAATCAGCCTGATGAACTGCTTTAACCGCCTGGCTGTGGGTATGCGTATGTAATTATGCGCCGCCGGATGGCGGCATAAATGCCGTATCCGGCCTACGATGCGCTCTCCTTGCCGTTGGAAAACGCATGTCATTATGCGCCGTCGGATGGCGGCATAAATGCCTTATCCGGCCTACGATGCGCTCTCCTTGCCGTTGGAAAACGCATGTCATTACGCACCACCGGATGGCGGCAAAAATGCCTTATCTGGCCTACGATTCGCTCTCCTTGCCGTTGGAAAACGCATGTCATTACGCACCGCCGGATGGCGGCATAAATGCCTTATCCGGCCTACGATGCGTTCTCCTTGCCGTTGGAAAACGCATGTCATTATGCGCCGCCGGATGGCGGCAAAAATGCCTTATCCGGCCTACGATGCGCTCTCCTTGCCGTTGGCAAACGCATGTCATTATGCGCCGCCGGATGGCGGCATAAATGCCTTATCTGGTCAGGGATGTACTCTCCTGTAGGCCGGATAAGACGCAACGCGTCGCCATCCGGCAACCTGTTATAGTCCATATCCCGTTCCCGCTCCGCTCATCACCCTGGGTATCATCAATCTAAAATTCCCATATCTTGTATGGTTGAATCTTCTTTCATCTACATCTAGTATCTTCTCTATCAGCACCCACACAAGCCGATGTCCAATATGCATCGCTCTTTTACTTTTAAATGGAAATACGAATCATGCGTATTATTATTTACACTCGTAATAACTGTGTTCAGTGCCACGCCACAAAACGGGCGATGGAAAGCCGTGGTTTTGACGTTGAGATGGTGAATGTCGATTTGCAGCCTGAACTGGCAGATACCCTGCGCGAGCAAGGTTTTCGTCAGTTGCCTGTCGTGGTGGCAGGTGAAACCCGTTGGTCAGGATTTCGCCCGGACATGATCAATCGCCTGCGCCCGGAACCCCGCGTGGTCAGCGCATGACGACCCTCGTCTACTTCTCCAGCAGCTCCGAAAATACGCACCGCTTTATGCTGCGTCTGGCGCTGCCCGCCATCCGCATTCCACTGAATGAACGCGAGAGGATCCGGGTAGACGAGCCTTACATTTTAATCGTGCCGTCTTACGGCGGCGGCGGTACGGCAGGCGCAGTCCCGCGTCAGGTGATCCGCTTTTTAAACGATCCTCATAACCGGGCATTAATCCGTGGCGTGATCGCATCTGGCAATCGCAATTTCGGCGAGGCCTATGGGCGTGCGGGTGAGGTCGTCTCGCAAAAATGCGGCGTGCCATGGCTCTATCGTTTTGAGCTGATGGGTACGCAAAGCGATATCGAAAACGTTCGAAAAGGAGTGAGCGAATTTTGGCAACGACAACCGCAGAACGCGTAATCCAGCCAGCACTGGATTATCACGCCCTGAACGCCATGCTAAATCTGTACGATAAAGCCGGGCGGATTCAGCTCGATAAAGATCATCAGGCGGTGGAAGCTTTTTTTGCTACCCACGTCCGTCCTCATTCGGTGGTCTTTGCCAGTCAGCAGGAACGCCTGGAAACGCTGATTCGTGAAGGCTATTACGACGAAAGCGTTTTAGCCCGCTACGATCGCGCGTTCGTGGTGAAGCTGTTTGCCCACGCCCACGCCAGCGGATTCCGCTTTCAGACATTCCTCGGCGCTTGGAAGTACTACACCAGCTATACACTGAAAACCTTTGACGGCAAACGCTACCTTGAAGATTTCGAGGATCGCGTGACGATGGTGGCACTCACTCTGGCGCAGGGTGACGAGGCGCTCGCCATGCAGCTCACTGATGAAATGCTCTCGGGTCGTTTTCAACCCGCCACGCCAACCTTCTTAAACTGCGGCAAACAACAGCGTGGGGAGCTGGTTTCCTGCTTCCTGCTACGCATTGAAGACAACATGGAGTCCATCGGCCGGGCGGTAAACTCAGCGCTGCAGCTTTCCAAACGCGGTGGCGGCGTGGCGTTTTTACTCTCGAATCTGCGCGAGGCCGGAGCGCCTATTAAGCGTATTGAAAACCAGTCTTCCGGCGTGATCCCGATAATGAAAATGCTGGAAGATGCATTTTCTTATGCTAATCAGTTGGGCGCACGTCAGGGCGCGGGCGCAGTGTATCTGCACGCGCACCATCCCGATATTTTACGTTTTCTCGATACCAAACGTGAAAATGCCGATGAAAAAATCCGCATCAAAACGCTCTCGCTCGGTGTGGTGATCCCGGATATCACCTTCCGTTTGGCCAAAGAAAATGCGCAGATGGCGCTGTTTTCACCGTATGACGTAGAACGCCTTTACGGCAAACCATTCGGTGATATCGCCGTGAGCGAGCGCTATGACGAACTGGTTGCCGACACGCGTGTGCGCAAAACATACATTCATGCCCGCGACTTCTTCCAGCGACTGGCAGAGATTCAGTTTGAGTCTGGCTACCCCTACATTATGTTTGAAGATACGGTGAACCGTGCGAATCCGATTGCCGGTCGCATCAATATGAGCAACCTGTGCTCGGAGATTTTACAGGTCAACAGTCCATCAACCTATGATGAGGCACTGGGCTATACGCAGGTAGGGCATGATATTTCCTGCAATCTTGGATCGCTGAACATTGCCCATACCATGGATTCACCTGACTTTGCTCGTACCGTTGAAACAGCCGTGCGCGGCTTAACCGCCGTCTCGGACATGAGCCATATCCGCAGTGTTCCTTCCATTGAAGCCGGGAACAGTGCGTCACACGCGATTGGTCTTGGGCAGATGAATCTGCACGGGTATCTGGCGCGGGAAGGGATCGCCTATGGTTCGCCGGAAGGGCTGGATTTTACCAATCTCTATTTTTACACCATCACCTGGCATGCCCTGAATACGTCAATGAAACTGGCCCGTGAACGCGGTACATCTTTTGCCGGATTTAGTCAGTCACGCTATGCCAACGGCGAGTACTTTACCCAGTATTTGCAGGGAGACTGGCAGCCTAAAACAGAGAAAGTCCGCGCACTGTTTGCCACAAGCGGCATTACATTGCCCACCCGGGAGATGTGGTTGCAACTACGGGATGATGTGATGCGCTACGGCATCTATAACCAGAATTTACAGGCCGTTCCGCCGACCGGTTCGATCTCCTATATCAACCACGCAACCTCAAGCATTCACCCGATTGTATCGAAAGTGGAAATTCGCAAAGAGGGTAAAACCGGGCGCGTTTACTACCCTGCCCCATTTATGACCAACGAGAATTTGGCCCTGTATCAGGATGCCTACGAGATTGGCCCACAAAAGATCATTGATACCTACGCCGAAGCGACACGGCATGTTGATCAGGGACTCTCACTGACGCTTTTTTTCCCCGATACCGCTACCACCCGAGATATCAACAAGGCACAGATCTACGCCTGGCGTAAGGGTATCAAATCGTTGTACTACATACGGTTACGCCAGTTGGCGCTGGAAGGAACCGAAATTGAGGGTTGCGTGTCATGCGCACTGTAAGGAGAACAGAATGAAACTATCTCGCGTCAGCGCCATCAACTGGAACAAGATTGAAGATGATAAAGACCTTGAGGTATGGAATCGCCTGACCAGTAACTTCTGGCTACCGGAAAAAGTCCCGCTTTCCAATGATATTCCGGCATGGCAAACGTTGAGCGCTGCCGAGCAGCAGCTCACTATCCGCGTATTTACCGGCCTGACGCTGCTCGACACGATTCAGAATATCGCCGGCGCCCCCGCGCTAATGGCGGATTCAATCACGCCACATGAAGAGGCGGTACTGTCGAATATCAGCTTTATGGAAGCCGTGCACGCGCGCTCCTACAGTTCTATTTTTTCCACGCTTTGTCAGACCAAAGATGTGGACGCGGCTTACCTCTGGAGTGAGAAAAATTCTCCGCTCCAGCACAAGGCACAGATAATTCTGACGCATTACGCCAGCGAGGAACCGCTGAAAAAGAAAATAGCCAGCGTATTTCTGGAATCCTTCCTGTTCTATTCCGGCTTCTGGCTACCGATGTATTTCTCCAGCCGCGGCAAGTTGACGAATACCGCAGACCTTATCCGCCTGATCATTCGTGATGAAGCAGTTCATGGTTATTACATTGGCTATAAATACCAAAAAGGTCTGGAGCACGTTTCACCCTCTACGCGTGACGCGCTACAGAATTATGCCCTCGATCTGTTGATGGAATTATATGACAACGAAGTTCGTTATACGGAGGAACTGTATGCGGAAACCCCGTGGGTAGAAGACGTCAAAGCCTTTCTCTGCTACAACGCCAATAAGGCGCTAATGAATTTAGGTTATGAGGCCCTGTTCCCGGCAGAAATGGCGGATGTGAACCCGACAATCCTCGCTGCGCTCTCACCCAACGCAGACGAAAACCATGATTTCTTCTCTGGTTCAGGGTCATCTTATGTGATGGGTAAAGCCGTCGAAACAGAAGATGACGACTGGAATTTTTAACGTTTCCTTCCGCGGGAAATACCTTACATTTTCCGCGTTAATATTTTAACGAGATCACATTTTTATCACACAAATATGATTGGGTGATCTACACTCAATATCAGCCGCAATATTCGCCTGTATTTCAACAATTCAGGCGCATTTTCAGTGTCATTTACAAAAAATATCCCTCAAGGCTCATCCGCGCTCAGCCCTTATATCATGGGAAATCCCGCCATCTGACGTTTGGCAATATTCATGCCACAAACAAATTCAGGGTTGTCTCAGATTCTCAGTATGTTAGGGTAGAAAAAGGTCACTATTTCCATCAGGTAATATATCGATATAAACAAATAACAGGAATCATTCTATTGCATGGCAATTAAATTAGAAGTTAAAAATCTCTATAAGATATTTGGCGAGCATCCCCAGAGAGCGTTCAAATATATTGAAAAAGGACTTTCAAAAGAGCAAATTCTGGATAAAACAGGGCTATCGCTTGGCGTTAAAGACGCCAGTCTGGCCATTGAAGAAGGCGAGATATTTGTCATCATGGGATTATCTGGTTCGGGTAAATCCACAATGGTACGCCTTCTCAATCGCCTGATTGAACCCACCCGCGGACAGGTATTGATAGACGGCGTAGACATTGCCCGAATCTCCGATGCTGAACTTCGCGAGGTGCGCAGAAAAAAGATTGCGATGGTCTTCCAGTCCTTTGCTCTGATGCCGCATATGACGGTGTTGGACAATACGGCATTCGGCATGGAATTAGCCGGTGTTGCCGCTGAAGAGCGTCGTGAAAAAGCGCTGGATGCGTTACGTCAGGTAGGTCTGGAGAATTACGCGCACGGCTACCCGGATGAACTTTCCGGCGGAATGCGCCAGCGCGTGGGTCTCGCCCGCGCATTAGCCATCAATCCCGATATCTTATTAATGGATGAAGCCTTCTCTGCGCTCGATCCGTTAATTCGCACCGAAATGCAGGATGAACTGGTAAAACTCCAGGCGAAGCATCAGCGTACCGTGGTCTTTATTTCCCACGATCTTGACGAAGCGATGCGTATTGGCGACAGAATTGCCATTATGCAAAACGGTGAAGTGGTACAGGTCGGTACACCGGATGAAATCCTGAATAACCCGGCGAATGATTATGTGCGTACCTTCTTCCGTGGCGTAGATATTAGTCAGGTCTTTAGCGCTAAAGATATATCCCGTCGTAGCCCTGAAGGGCTAATTCGTAAAACGCCAGGCGTCGGCCCCCGTTCGGCCCTGCAATTACTGCAGGACAAAGATCGCGAATATGGTTACGTGATTGAACGCGGTAATAAATTCGTCGGTGTGGTGTCGATCGATTCATTAAAAACCGCATTAAGCCAGGCACAAGGTATTGATGCGGCATTAATCAACGAGCCGCTAGCCGTGGATGCACAAACGCCTCTTAGCGAGTTACTTTCTCATGTCGGTCAGGCCCCGTGCGCGGTGCCGGTTGTCGATGAGGAACAACAGTATGTGGGCATCATTTCAAAACGCATGCTGCTACAGGCTTTAGATCGCGAGGGGGCAAACAATGGCTGATCAAACCAATCCGTGGGATACCGCACCTGCGGCCGATAGCGCCGCGCAATCTGCTGATGCCTGGGGGACCCCCGCAGGCGCACCTGCCGACGGCGCTAGCGCAGACTGGCTAACCAGTGCACCGGCACCGGCACCAGAGCATTTCAATATTATGGATCCATTCCATAAAACGCTGATCCCGCTGGATAGCTGGGTCACCGAAGGGATCGATTGGGTGGTCACCCATTTCCGTCCTGTCTTCCAGGGCATTCGAGTCCCGGTGGATTACATACTCAATGGCTTCCAGCAACTCCTGCTGGGTATGCCTGCGCCGGTGGCCATTATCCTGTTCGCCCTGATCGCCTGGCAAATTTCCGGCATCGGAATGGGCGCAGCCACGCTGATTTCACTGATTGCTATCGGTGCTATCGGTGCCTGGTCGCAGGCCATGATCACCCTGGCGCTGGTGCTAACCGCGTTGCTGTTCTGCGTGGTGATCGGCTTGCCAATGGGGATCTGGCTGGCGCGCAGCCCGCGTGCGGCGAAGATTGTCCGACCACTGCTGGATGCCATGCAGACCACCCCCGCGTTCGTCTATCTGGTGCCGATCGTCATGCTGTTCGGTATTGGCAACGTCCCCGGCGTAGTGGTGACAATTATCTTCGCCCTGCCACCCATCGTGCGTCTGACCATTCTGGGGATTAATCAGGTCCCGGCCGATCTGATTGAAGCCTCGCGCTCATTTGGTGCCAGCCCGCGTCAGATGCTGTTTAAAGTGCAGTTGCCGCTGGCGATGCCCACCATTATGGCAGGGGTGAACCAGACGCTGATGCTGGCACTCTCCATGGTGGTTATCGCGTCGATGATCGCCGTCGGTGGCTTGGGTCAGATGGTTCTGCGCGGTATCGGCCGTCTGGACATGGGTCTGGCTACCGTTGGCGGTGTAGGGATCGTGATCCTCGCCATCATTCTGGACCGTCTGACGCAGGCTGTAGGCCGCGACTCGCGTAGCCGCGGTAACCGTCGCTGGTACACCACCGGTCCGGTTGGGCTTCTCACCCGCCCTTTCACTAAGTAGTTCACCCGTTGCCCGGTGACACATTGCTTACCGGGCCTACAATTCATTAGCTTACACAAAATCGTTCAAGTTGCATCGCGGCGGCAAACGAATGTATCCCCAGGAGCGTACAAGTAGTACGTGACTGGGGTGCATGAGTGCAGCCAACAAAGAGGCAGCTTGAAGGATGAAGTGTAATAAGGAACAACGATGCGACAGAAAGTTATTATTGCCACAGCGTTTGCCACCCTTGTCTCCACCAGCGCTTTCGCTGCCGACCTGCCGGGCAAAGGCATCACCGTACAGCCAATCCAGAGCACCATCTCTGAAGAATCCTTCCAGACGCAGCTGGTTGCCCGCGCGCTGGAGAAACTGGGTTACACCGTTAACAAAACCAGCGAAGTTGACTACAACGTCGGCTATACCTCTATTGCCTCTGGCGATGCGACGTTTACCGCCGTGAACTGGCAGCCGCTGCATGATGATATGTACGCCGCAGCCGGCGGAGACAAAAAGTTTTATCGCGAGGGGGTATTCGTGACGGGTGCCGCACAGGGTTATCTGATCGACAAAAAAACCGCTGAGCAGTACAAAATCACTAACATCGCCCAGTTAAAAGATCCGAAGATCGCCAAAATCTTTGACACCAACGGTGACGGAAAAGCCGATATGATGGGCTGTTCACCGGGCTGGGGTTGTGAAGCCGTGATTAACCACCAGAACAAAGCCTTCGATCTGGAAAAAACAGTCGAGGTCAGCCACGGTAACTATGCAGCAATGATGGCTGACACCATTACCCGCTTTAAAGAAGGCAAACCGATCCTCTACTACACCTGGACACCATACTGGGTCAGTGACGTGATGAAACCGGGCAAAGATGTCGTCTGGCTGCAGGTCCCGTTCTCTTCTCTGCCCGGTGAACAGAAAGATATCGATACCAAACTGCCGAACGGCGCGAACTATGGCTTCCCGGTAAACACCATGCACATTGTCGCTAATAAGGCCTGGGCGGAGAAAAACCCGGCGGCGGCGAAACTGTTTGCGATCATGAAATTGCCACTGGCAGATATCAACGCGCAGAACGCAATGATGCATGATGGTAAAGCCTCAGAAGCTGACGTTCAGGGCCACGTTGATGGCTGGATTAAAGCCCACCAGCAGCAGTTCGACGGCTGGGTAAAAGAAGCGCTGGCTGCACAGAAATAACCCATTCATAGGCCTGATAAGCATAGCGCTTTCAGGCCCAGTAACCCCACCAAGGCCGGATGGTGGCGCGATGCGCCTTATCCGGCCTACCCCCCTTCCCACACCGCACAATCCATCACCCAACAAATCAGCAACATTTAATCACTTCCGTTATGATTGTTTTCTGCAACCCATTATTCAGTTGAAAACAATGACCAAACCCACTCACGGGCTTAGCCCGGCACTGATTGTTTTAATGTCTGTGGCGACCGGCCTCGCCGTTGCCAGTAACTATTACGCCCAGCCGCTGCTCGACACCATCGCGCGAAACTTTTCGCTATCGGCCAGTACTGCGGGCTTTATCGTTACTGCAGCACAGCTTGGCTACGCTGCGGGGCTCCTGTTTCTGGTGCCACTTGGCGATATGTTTGAACGCCGGATGTTAATTGTCTCGATGACACTGTTAGCCGCAGGCGGCATGTTGATTACTGCCAGCAGTCAGTCGCTGGGGATGCTGATCCTCGGTACTGCGCTAACCGGGTTGTTCTCAGTTGTCGCACAGATCCTGGTTCCGCTGGCGGCGACGCTCGCCACGCCAGACAAGCGCGGTAAAGTCGTTGGTACGATTATGAGCGGCCTGTTGCTGGGGATTTTGCTGGCGCGAACGGTTGCAGGGTTGCTGGCGAATCTCGGCGGTTGGCGCACCGTGTTTTGGGTGGCCTCAGTATTGATGGCGCTGATGGCGATTGCCCTGTGGCGTGGTTTGCCGAAGATGAAATCAGAGACCCATCTTAACTACCCGCAGCTATTGGGATCCGTGTTTAGCCTGTTTATCCACGATAAATTACTCCGCACCCGCGCGATGTTGGGCTGCCTGACCTTTGCTAACTTCAGTATCCTCTGGACATCAATGGCATTTTTACTCGCCGCACCGCCGTTTAACTATTCAGAGGGAATGATTGGCCTGTTCGGGCTGGCAGGTGCTGCCGGTGCGTTAGGCGCTCGTCCGGCGGGCGGTTTTGCCGATAAGGGTAAATCGCATCTCACGACTACCGCAGGCCTGCTGTTACTGTTGCTCTCCTGGCTGGCTATCTGGCTCGGACATACTTCAGTGCCGATGCTGATTATCGGTATCCTGGTACTGGATCTGACTGTTCAGGGGGTACATATCACCAACCAGACCGTTATCTATCGCATTCACCCGGACGCACGTAATCGTCTGACTGCCGGGTACATGACCAGCTATTTCATTGGTGGTGCAGCAGGTTCTCTGATTTCAGCTTCAGCCTGGCAGCATGCCGGCTGGGCTGGCGTTTGTCTGGCAGGTGTGACCGTTGCCGTACTCAACCTGCTGGTCTGGTGGCGAGGTTTTCACCGCCAGGAAGCCGCAAATTAAGCGTATAACGTCTGTTTACCTTTGATTGGGCTCCTCAGGGTGTTAAGGAGCCCATCAGTCTGCTAAGGTTATAACGCATTGAGCCAGGTTATTTTAATTTCGGTAATGAAGCCTATAATCCTATGGAAAGCCCTGTTCCCCAGTCTGAATTCCGTTCTGCTACGTTAACTGAAGGATTCAAAGACAGCCTACCGATAGTTATCAGTTATATTCCGGTCGCATTTGCATTTGGTATGAATGCGACTCGCCTGGGCTTTACTCCCGTTGAAAGCGTTTTTTTCTCCTGCATCATTTACGCCGGTGCCAGCCAGTTTGTCATCACAACCATGCTCGCCGCAGGCAGCTCACTGTGGGTCGCAGCTCTGACCGTCATGGCGATGGATGTTCGCCACGTTTTGTATGGCCCATCTCTACGTAGCCGTATCGCCCGACAGCTGAGCAAACCTAAAAGCGCGTTATGGGCCTTTGGCCTCACCGACGAAGTCTTTGCCGCTGCAACGGCGAAGCTGGTACGGGATAATCGGCGCTGGAGTGAAAACTGGATGATCGGCATCGCGCTATGCTCCTGGGCTTCCTGGGTACTTGGCACAGTTATCGGCGCATTTTCCGGCACTGGCTTACTGAAGGGTTTCCCGGCGGTAGAAGCGGCGCTGGGGTTTATGCTCCCGGCGCTGTTTATGAGTTTTCTGCTGGCCTCTTTCCAGCGTAAGCAAACGCTATGCGTCACGGCGGCATTAGCCGGTGCACTGGCTGGCGTGATGCTGTTTTCCATTCCGGCAGCCATCCTGGCAGGCATAGCCTGCGGATGCCTGACTGCGCTCATTCAGTCGTTCTGGCAGGGGGGTCCTGATGAGCTATGAGGTTCTGCTGCTCGGTCTGCTGGTCGGCTGCGTCAATTACTGTTTTCGCTATTTACCACTGCGTCTGCGAATGGGGAACGTGCGCCCGACAAAACGCGGAGCCACTGGAATATTACTCGACACCATCGGTATTGCATCAATTTGCGCCCTGCTGGTGGTGTCTACCGCGCCAGAAGTGATGCACGACGCTCGTCGTTTTGTACCTACGCTGGTGGGGTTTGTGGTACTGGGTGCAAGCTTCTATAAGACCCGCAGCATTATCATTCCGACCTTACTGAGTGCTCTGGGCTATGGATTAGCCTGGAAAATGCTGTTTGTCTTATAGATGAAAATAATCATTTTAAATAAATAATACATTTACTTTATTTGTCACTGTCGTTACTATATCGGCTGAAATTAATGAGGTTATACCCAAATGGATAGTTCGTTTACGCCCATTGAACAAATGCTAAAATTTCGCGCCAGCCGCTACGAAGAGTTCCCTTATCAGGAAGTGCTTCTGACTCGTCTTTGCATGCATATGCAGGGCAAGCTGCTGGAAAACCGCAATAAGATGCTGAAAGCTCAAGGGATTAACGAGACGTTGTTTATGGCGTTGATTACGCTGGAGTCTCAGGAAAACCACAGTATTCAGCCTTCTGAACTGAGTTGTGCACTTGGCTCGTCACGGACTAACGCTACCCGCATCGCGGATGAGTTAGAAAAGCGTGGCTGGATCGAGCGTCGCGAAAGCGATAACGATCGCCGCTGTCTGCATCTGCAATTGACCGAAAAAGGCCATGCTTTTTTGCAGGAGGTATTACCGCCTCAGCACAACTGCCTTCATCAGCTTTGGTCATCTCTCAGCACCACCGAAAAAGATCAACTTGAGCACATCACCCGTAAACTTCTGACCCGTCTTGATCAGATGGAGCAGGATGGCGCGGTATTAGAAGCGCTGCGCTAACGCGCTGACTCGCTCAGAAATCCAGATTTAAAAATGAAAAACCGACAGGCCAGCACGCACAGTGCTGGCCTTTCTGATAAACAGGTCGGCCCCAGCCGATGTGAAAAAAATAAGATCGTGGAGAACAACATGAGCGCAAATGCGGAGACTCAAACCCCGCAGCAACCGGTCAAGAAGAATGGCAAACGTAAAAGTATGCTGCTCCTGCTGACCTTGCTCTTTATTATCATTGCCGTGGCATATGGGATTTATTGGTTTTTAGTACTGCGTCATATCGAAGAGACAGACGATGCTTACGTGGCAGGGAACCAGGTTCAAATTATGGCGCAGGTATCAGGCAGCGTGACGAAAGTCTGGGCTGATAACACTGACTTTGTGAAACAGGGCGATGTCCTGGTCACTCTCGATCAGACAGATGCCAAACAGGCATTTGAAAAAGCCAAAACTGCGCTGGCGTCCAGCGTGCGCCAGACGCACCAGTTGATGATCAACAGCAAGCAACTGCAGGCAAGCATTGAAGTGCAGAGAACCGCGCTGGCCCAGGCACAAAGCGATTTTAATCGCCGTGTCCCACTGGGTAACGCCAACCTGATTGGCCGCGAAGAACTGCAACATGCCCGCGATGCTGTCGCCAGCGCTCAGGCTCAGCTTGATGTCGCAATCCAACAATATAATGCGAACCAGGCAATGATTCTGGGTAGCAAGCTGGAAGATCAACCTGCTGTACAACAGGCTGCCACCGAAGTGCGTAATGCCTGGCTGGCGCTGGAACGTACCAAAATTGTCAGCCCGATGACCGGCTATGTTTCCCGTCGTGCCGTGCAGCCCGGCGCACAAATTAGCCCCACGACGCCGCTGATGGCAGTTGTTCCGGCGACTAACCTGTGGGTGGATGCCAACTTCAAAGAAACACAGCTGGCGCACATGCGTATTGGCCAACCGGCGACCGTCATCAGTGATATTTACGGCGATGATGTGAAATACACCGGGAAAGTCGTCGGCCTGGATATGGGTACGGGCAGCGCCTTCTCCCTGCTGCCGGCGCAAAACGCGACCGGTAACTGGATCAAAGTCGTCCAGCGTTTGCCGGTACGTATCGAACTGGATGCGCAGCAGCTGGCACAACATCCACTGCGTATTGGTTTGTCGACACTGGTTACGGTAGATACCGCTAATCGTGACGGGCAGATCCTGGCAAGCCAGGTCCGCACGACGCCAGTATCAGAAAGTAATGCACGTGAAATCAACCTTGATCCGGTCAATAAGATGATCGAAGAGATCGTGCAGGCCAACGCGGGCTAATTCAAAGGTGCGTGTGATGCAACAGCAAAAACCGCTGGAAGGCGCGCAGCTCGTCATTATGACGATTGCGCTGTCCCTGGCGACATTCATGCAGGTGCTGGACTCCACCATTGCTAACGTGGCGATCCCCACTATCGCCGGGAACCTCGGCTCTTCACTGAGCCAGGGAACCTGGGTGATCACCTCATTCGGGGTGGCGAATGCTATCTCTATTCCGATCACCGGCTGGCTGGCAAAACGCGTTGGCGAAGTACGACTATTCATGTGGTCAACTATCGCCTTCGTCATTGCGTCATGGGCATGTGGGATGTCCACCAGCCTGAATATGCTGATTTTCTTCCGCGTCATTCAGGGTATTGTCGCCGGTCCGTTAATCCCGCTATCGCAAAGCCTGTTACTGAATAACTATCCTCCCGCCAAACGCTCCATTGCCCTCGCGCTCTGGTCGATGACGGTGATTGTTGCCCCGATCTGTGGCCCCATTCTTGGGGGCTATATCAGCGACAACTATCACTGGGGCTGGATATTTTTCATCAACGTGCCAATCGGTGCTGTAGTGGTATTGATGACGCTGCAAACGCTGCGCGGTCGGGAAACCAAAACCGAGCAGCGGCGTATCGACGCCATTGGTCTGGCGCTGCTGGTCATTGGTATCGGCAGTTTGCAGATTATGCTCGACCGCGGCAAAGAATTGGACTGGTTCGCCTCACAGGAAATTATCATCCTGACGGTTGTCGCCGTGGTGGCAATCAGCTTCCTCATCGTCTGGGAGCTTACCGACGAGCACCCCATTGTCGATCTCTCGCTGTTTAAGTCGCGTAACTTTACCATCGGCTGTCTGTGTATCAGTCTGGCCTATATGCTCTACTTCGGCGCAATCGTCCTGTTGCCGCAGTTATTGCAGGAGGTGTACGGATATACGGCAACCTGGGCAGGTCTGGCGTCTGCACCGGTTGGGGTGATTCCAGTAATTCTGTCGCCGATTATCGGCCGTTTCGCACACAAGCTGGATATGCGTCGGCTGGTCACGTTCAGCTTCATCATGTATGCAGTCTGTTTCTACTGGCGTGCGTGGACGTTCGAGCCCGGTATGGATTTTGGTGCATCGGCCTGGCCGCAGTTTATTCAGGGGTTCGCGGTGGCTTGCTTCTTTATGCCACTGACCACCATCACGCTATCGGGTTTACCGCCTGAACGTATGGCGGCAGCATCGAGCCTGTCTAACTTTACGCGAACACTGGCGGGTTCTATTGGTACATCGATCACCACAACGATGTGGACTAGCCGTGAGTCGCTGCACCATGCGCAACTGACGGAGTCAGTAAACCCTTATAACCCTAATGCGCAGGCTATGTATAACCAGCTGCAGGGATTAGGGATGACCAAAGAACAGGCATCCGGCTGGCTGGCGCAGCAAATCACCAACCAAGGGCTGATTATTTCTGCTAATGAAATCTTCTGGATGTCTGCAGGGATCTTCCTCGTGCTACTCGGCCTGGTGTGGTTTGCCAAACCGCCATTCGGTGCAGGCAGTGGCGGCGGCGGCGCGCATTGATCAAAAAAGCCAGTTCAGATGAACTGGCTTTTTTATGCCTGACATTTGGTGACCCGATAGCACGATGCTTAGCAGGCCCGCCCAGACTAGATATGCAGTTCCTGCAATTTTTCTTTCGGCAGTGCCAGCTCTTCATTACTGTTAACGCGGACATCACGTTCCAGAATATGACGAGCAATATCCTGCGCTTCGCTGAGCGAGTGCATCTGATACGTACCGCACTGGTAGACGTTCAGTTCCGGGATCTGATTCTGATCCTGCACTTTCAACACGTCTGCCATTGCCGCTTTCCAGGCATCAGCTACACGTTGTTCATCCGGCGTTCCAATCAGGCTCATGTAGAAGCCGGTACGGCAACCCATTGGCGAAATATCAATAATCTCGACACCGTTACCATTCAGGTGGTTACGCATAAAACCAGCAAACAGGTGTTCCAGCGTATGAATACCTTTCTCAGGCATCACTTCTTTGTTCGGAATGCAGAAACGCAGATCAAACACGGTGATAGCGTCGCCATGCGGGGTGTTCATCGTTTTTGCAACCCGGACTGCAGGAGCTTCCATCCGGGTGTGATCGACAGTAAAACTATCTAACAACGGCATTTAGCCACCTCCGATAAATTTTTTTAAAATATTCTGAACTCTTTGTTCCGGGGCGAGTCTGAGTATATGAAAGACGCGCATTTGTTATCATCATCCCTGTTTTCAGAGATGAAATTTTGGCCACTCCCGAGTGGCCTTTTTCTTTTGTATCAGGCGTGCTTTTCCAGCCACACACCAAACGGCTCAGTATCTGCCGCTTCAATCTCCTGCTGACGGCGCTTGGAAGCCGCACTTTCAGCAATAAATTCTTCTTCCGGCAGCAGTTCCAATGGCTCTTCGCGCAACAGGTTACGGTAGGCTTCACCCAACGCTTTACCCGTGCCGCCAATACCTGTATCAATCATAGACCGCAGGATACGCGCTGAGAATGTCAGCTCAGGATTATCAAAGCAGGCAACCAGTTCGTCACAGACTTTTTGATATTCCTCTCCCCCGTGAATGCTGTCCAGCGTTTGTGCCACACGTTTCAGATCACGGAACAGATCTTTACCCACTTTAGGCAGCGGGAACTGAGCCGTTTCACAACCAATACCTAACGTCAGACCTGGCTTGCGCCCTTCCAGAATAACGCGATTCCAGTTAGTACGCGTACACAGCAGCTCGTCGCTACTCATTTCCGGCGCATCTGCCAGAACACACCAAACCATGAACAAATCGAGGAAGCGCACCTGCTGTTCATCTACGCCGATTGGCGAGAATGGGTTGATATCGAGTGAACGCACTTCGATGTACTCAATGCCGCCGCGTAGAAGTGCATCAGATGGCGTTTCACCGCTGCGAGTCACGCGTTTCGGACGAATTGGCGCATACAGTTCATTTTCGATTTGCAAAACGTTGCTGTTGATTTGCAGGCGCTTACCGTCTTTCTCAAGACCGATCGCCGCGTATTCTTCTGAAGGCGTTTTAATCGCGCGCTTCAATCCTGCCACATACTCATGCAAATCGTTAAACGTAATTCCGAGATTGCTTTGCGACTTATTGGTATAACCCAGGTCACTCAGACGCAGCGACGTGGCATAAGGCAGGTAATACATACCACAATCGGTTTTTTCAAACGGCAGCGTTGTCGGCTTTCCTTGCAGGAAGGAGGAACAAATTGCGGGTGAGGCACCAAACAGATACGGGATCACCCAACCGAAACGGTAGTAGTTGCGGATCAGACGGAAATACCCTGCTGACACTTTTTCTTTAACGTCTTCATCACTATCTGTTACGCCACATTTCGCCTGCCAGAAAGCCATCGGCAGCGAGAAGTTGTAGTGTACGCCGGAGATAGTCTGCATCAACGCGCCGTAACGGTTTTTGAGGCCTTCACGGTAAAGGGTTTTCAGACGACCGATATTCGAAGTACCGTACTGCGCCAGCTCGATATCCTGACCTTCAGCAATATAGCAAGGCATGCTCAGTGGCCACATACGCTCATCGCCAAGATTCCTGGCGGTATAGCGATGCAGATCGCGCATGAACGTGAGCATTTTGTGAATGTCATCGCCCGGTGGAGTAATAAACTCCAGCAGCGTTTCGGCAAAGTCGGTGGTTATCCATTTATGCGTTAGCGCTGAGCCTAACACTTCAGGATGGCCTGTAGTTGCCAATGAACCATCAGCATTAACACGCAGCGTTTCGCGCTCGAGCCCGCGTTGAATCCCCTCTAACGCATGAGGATGTTTTTCCAGCCAGGCCAGCGCCTGTGATACGTCCGGGATCAAATTGACCTCCCGCCTGTCAAAATCGTTTTAATTAGCATAATGGTATTGGTCACCCTGAAGGTTATTCCACAACACAATTAGTGCCACCACATAATGCCTTGCGTCGTAACCGCCGCGACCACAACATAGCGCAGCGCTTTGCCAAGACATAAAAAAAAGATCACCGGGCCCCACGAGATGCGCATCCATCCCGCTAACAAGCACAGTAAATCACCCACAACCGGCATCCAGCTTAATAATAGTGTGACTGCGCCATAGCGCTTCAGCCAGCCAGTGGCTTTCTCTTGCCAGCGCGATGTTTTACGCAACGGAAAGAAACGCCCAAGGATAACGTTAGTTAACCCTCCAAGGCTATTACCCATTGTTGCTGTTAAAACTAAGACCCAGGGATGACTCGCTCCAGAAACCAGTAAGGCAACTAAAACAACTTCAGAATTTCCAGGTAATAGCGTGGCGCTGAGAAAGCTGCTGGCAAACAGTGAGAGGAGCGACAGTCCATCACTCACAGTAACCGAACATCCACAACATCCATTCCTGCCGCACGCGCTGCCTGCAACCCAAAATCGGCATCTTCAAACACAACGCAGCGAGCCGGAACGACGCCCATACGCTCAGCACATAACAAGAAAGTATCTGGAGCCGGTTTATGGCGTTGTACGTGATCGGCCGCCACCACAGCATCAAAATAGCGATGCAGCCCAAGGTGAGTGAGCAGAGCTTCTGCAATGGCACTTTCGCTCCCAGTGCCAACTGACATAGGACGGCGACCATACCAGGCTTTCACAACATCGACCAACGGTAAAGGCTGGACGCTATCCAGCAGCATGCTTTTAACCTTATCGGTTTTTTCACGCGCCAGTGCATGGGGATCAAGATCGGCATGGTTCAGTTCAATCACCGATTGGGCAATACGCCACGTTGGGGAACCGTTGAGAGCGACCATAGCCTGCTCATCAAAACGTAGCCCATAACGTCCTAATACCTCATGCCACGCTTTACGGTGCGTAGGCTCGGTATCCAGGATGGTACCATCCATATCAAAAATTAAACCTGCATAACGTTCGTACATCGTCTTCTCACAAGCCGATTAACCAGACGTTATTTTATCGTAATTGATTGATTTTGTCGCTGACAGCGAATTGAGGATTGTTCAGGGAAGATAAGGAAATAATTCAGGAGAAGATGGTGCATCCGGGAGGATGACTCAGTTACCCTCGCCCTGCGGGCCGTTGCTGAAGCAACGTTATCCTCCCTGGTGCTGGCGATTATCTCGCAGACCATGAAACAACACGTTAGCTGTTATCTCGGAGAAGATGGTGCATCCGGGAGGATTCGAACCTCCGACCGCTCGGTTCGTAGCCGAGTACTCTATCCAGCTGAGCTACGGATGCATCGGGAATTGCTGATTTACAACTAAGACTGCAGAGAAGATGGTGCATCCGGGAGGATTCGAACCTCCGACCGCTCGGTTCGTAGCCGAGTACTCTATCCAGCTGAGCTACGGATGCATCGGGGACTGCTGATTTACAACTAATACTGCGGAGTATATGGTGCATCCGGGAGGATTCGAACCTCCGACCGCTCGGTTCGTAGCCGAGTACTCTATCCAGCTGAGCTACGGATGCATCAGGGAAACTTACTTTACTGCAGATTTGATGTCGCTGCTAAAGCGCTATCAATTTTCCGTAACAACGCTTATACGCTATTACAGATAAAATGGTGCATCCGGGAGGATTCGAACCTCCGACCGCTCGGTTCGTAGCCGAGTACTCTATCCAGCTGAGCTACGGATGCAAATGGCGGTGAGGCGGGGATTCGAACCCCGGATGCAGCTTTTGACCGCATACTCCCTTAGCAGGGGAGCGCCTTCAGCCTCTCGGCCACCTCACCAACACGCCTCTTACGAGTGCTCCGAAGAACTTGTTTCTGCTCATCGTCGCTGCGTGGCGCACATATTACTTTCTGGGACTTATAAGTCAAACAATTTTTCCAGAGCTTTTATCGTTTGCACATTTCACGCGCAATTAGTCTGCAAAAACGGCAAAAAGAGTGTTTTATCAACAGATAAATCGGCGTTATACGGAGACAATGTACGAACAGAAAAATCATCGGAGAAGACAATAACAGCATCACAGCAGAGAAAACGACGTGAAATGACAAGAATCAGAGAGAAGTCAGAGCAGTATAGAAAGAGATAAGAGCGCAATGAGGCGGTAAAAAGTAAGAAAAGAGAATGCTCTATCAGGTTGCGCCTCACCAGGGAGGTGAGACGCGAAAACCTTAGTAACTGGACTGCTGGGATTTTTCAGCCTGGATACGCTGGTAGATCTCTTCACGATGGACAGAAACTTCTTTCGGGGCGTTGACGCCAATGCGCACCTGGTTGCCCTTCACCCCTAAAACTGTCACGGTGACCTCATCGCCTATCATGAGGGTCTCACCAACTCGACGAGTCAGAATCAGCATTCTTTGCTCCTTGAAAGATTAAAAGAGTCGGGTCTCTCTGTATCCCGGCATTATCCATCATATAACGCCAAAAAGTAAGCGATGACAAACACCTAAGTGTAAGCAGTCACGGCATCACATTCTGTTAAACCTAAGTTTAGCCGATATACACAACTTCAACCTGACTTTATCGTTGTCGACAGCGTTGATGCAAACGCTGCGGATTGAAGTCCGCAGCGTCGACTTACGCTTATAATTTTTACAGTTTTGCGCTAACCCAGCCTTTCACACTGGCTAACGCTGCCGGCAGAGCCGCAGCATCCGTACCACCGGCTTGCGCCATGTCCGGACGACCACCACCCTTGCCGCCTACCTGCTGAGCGACCATCCCAATCAGTTCCCCTGCTTTCACGCGGTCTGTCACATCCTTAGACACGCCCGCAATCAGAGAAACCTTACCTTCAGCAACTGTTGCCAGTACAACAACAGTAGAACCCAGCTGATTTTTCAGATCATCAACCATGGTACGCAGCATTTTCGGTTCAACGTCCGCAAGCTCGCTGACCAACAGCTTCACGCCGTTGATATCAACTGCTTTGCTGGAAAGGTTCGCACTTTCCTGCGCTGCGGCCTGTTCCTTCAATTGCTGCAATTCTTTTTCGAGCTGACGCGTACGTTCCAGTACGGAACGAACTTTATCACCGATATTCTGGCTATCACCTTTCAGCAGCTGCGCAATATCGCTTAAGCGATCGCTTTCAGCATGCACGGTATTCAGAGCACCTTCACCGGTCACGGCTTCGATACGACGAACGCCCGCAGCGGTACCAGACTCGGAGATAATACGGAACAGACCGATATCGCCCGTACGGCTGGCGTGAGTACCACCACACAGTTCGGTAGAGAAATCACCCATGCTCAGAACGCGCACGTGGTCATCGTATTTCTCACCAAACAGCGCCATTGCGCCTTTGGCTTTCGCTGCTTCGAGATCCATGATGTTCGTTTCAATCGGCAGGTTGCGACGAATTTGCGCATTCACCAGATCTTCAACAGCACGAATTTCAGCAGGTTTCATCGCTTCGGTATGCGAGAAGTCGAAACGCAGCACTTTATCGTTGACCAGTGAACCTTTCTGCGCCACATGCGTGCCCAGAACCTGACGCAACGCGGCGTGCATCAGGTGCGTTGCAGAGTGATTGAGACGGATCCGCGCACGACGCGCTTCATCCACATCAGCCTGCACCGCATCGCCCACTTTCAGAGAACCCGCAGACAGCTTGCCAATATGACCAATTGCCTGACCATATTTTTGCGTGTCGTTCACGGCAAAGGCAAAACCGGCGCCTTTCAGTTCACCTTTATCGCCAACCTGGCCACCGGATTCGGCATAGAACGGCGTCTGGTCCAGAACAACGACAGCGTCCTGACCGGCGTTAATGGCATCTACCGCTTTACCATCAACAAACAGCGCGGTCACTTTACCGTTCAGTTCCAGGTTCTCATAGCCTTTAAATTCAGAGGCACCATCAACACGAATCATCGCATTGTAGTCTGCGCCAAAACCGCTGGCTTCACGCGCACGACGGCGCTGTTCTTCCATTGCGGCCTCAAAGCCAGCTTCATCAACCTTAATGTTGCGCTCGCGGCAAACGTCTGCCGTCAGGTCAACCGGGAAACCGTAAGTGTCATACAGGCGGAATGCTGTTTCGCCGTCCAGCGTATCGCCAGACAGTTTCGCCAGCTCTTCATCCAGCAGTGCCAGCCCACGTTCCAGCGTACGCGCAAACTGCTCTTCTTCGGTTTTCAGAACCTGCTCAACCATGGTTTGTTGACGCTTCAGTTCTTCACCCGCAGAGCCCATGACCTCCACCAGCGGACCAACCAGCTTGTAGAAGAAGGTATCTTTTGCGCCCAGCATGTTGCCATGACGTACCGCGCGACGAATGATACGGCGCAGCACATAGCCACGGTTTTCATTCGACGGGACAACGCCATCGGCAATCAGGAATGCGCAGGAACGAATATGGTCGGCGATAACGCGCAGTGATTTATTACTCAGATCGGTCGCACCGGTCACTTTCGCCACGGCTTCGATCAGTGAGCGGAACAGGTCGATTTCGTAGTTGGAGTTAACGTGTTGCAGCACGGCCGCAATACGCTCCAGACCCATACCGGTGTCTACGGACGGCTTCGGCAGCGGTTCCATGGTACCGTCGGCTTGACGGTTGAACTGCATGAAGACGATGTTCCAGATCTCAATGTAGCGATCGCCATCTTCTTCTGCACTTCCCGGAGGGCCACCCCAAATGTGGTCACCGTGATCGTAGAAAATCTCGGTGCACGGACCGCAAGGACCGGTATCACCCATCTGCCAGAAGTTGTCGGATGCATAAGCAGCGCCTTTGTTATCACCAATACGGATGATACGTTCGCGCGGAATACCGACTTCTTTTTCCCAGATTTCATAGGCTTCATCGTCAGTTTCATAGACGGTGACCCACAGACGCTCTTTCGGCAGAGCAAACCAGTTTTCACCGGTCAGCAGTTCCCATGCGTATTGAATGGCATCGTGTTTGAAGTAGTCGCCGAAGCTGAAGTTGCCCAGCATTTCGAAGAAGGTGTGGTGACGTGCAGTGTAACCGACGTTTTCCAGATCGTTGTGCTTACCGCCCGCGCGTACGCAACGCTGCGAAGTGGTTGCGCGGGAATAATTACGCTTGTCGAGGCCAAGGAATACATCCTTGAACTGGTTCATCCCGGCGTTGGTAAACAACAAAGTAGGGTCATTGTTGGGTACCAGGGAGCTGCTGGCAACTACCTGATGTCCTTTACTATGGAAAAAATCGAGAAACGCCTGACGGATCTCAGCGGTGCTCTTGCTCATAATTATCCTGAAGAAATCAAGCTAACGAAATGTCATTACCAGCATCGGCATGCAAACTGCGCCTCTGGCAATCGAAAAGTGGGAATAAGATAAGTTTTCTTTACTGGGAAGTAAAATCCCGTATGCGCTCAATCGTCAAAATTTCGCCATATTGCCTGAATATCTTCCATCAGATAGCCGCGATAGAGTAAAAAACGCTGGACCTTAACCTTTTCTGAAAAATCGACAGGTAAGGGGTCGCCATATTTTCTGATTGCCTGCTCCCGCGCAAGCAGCGCCCAGTCAATTTCACATTCCCGCATTGCCCGCTCAATGGCCTCACGCGCGATCCCTTTCTGACCTAATTCCTGGCGCACACGCGCTGGCCCATAACCTTTACGGCTACGGCTGGCGATGAATTGCTGAACAAATCGGTCATCATCAAGATAACGGCTTTCAATACACCAGGCGACAACCTTGTCGTAATCCTCCGGCGTGGCATCAATTTCTTCTGGTCCATTTTTCCCCATCACCGGGGCAGCCAGTTTACGCCGCAGTTCCTGCTCACTGTGGTCGCGCATCGCAAGTATTCGCACCGCGCGGTCAAGTAATCGGGAGTAAGCAGAGCGGCGGGAAGTTGAATCTGTCATATTGAGCCTTCAGAAATGGAAAAGGGCTGCATGATATGCAGCCCTTTTATATGCGATTACATCAGACTATCAGAAATCTTCGTTGGTTTCTGCTACATCTTGACCACTGTCATCAACGGAGAAATCTGGCGTTGAATCCTGGTTATTGAGCAGTAACTCGCGTAATTTTTTCTCAATTTCTTTTGCGGCAGCCGGGTTTTCTTTCAGCCAGTTGGTGGCATTCGCTTTACCCTGACCAATTTTGTCACCGTTGTAGCTATACCATGCGCCCGCTTTTTCAATCAGCTTCTCTTTCACGCCCAGGTCAACCAGTTCGCCGTAGAAGTTGATACCTTCGCCGTAAAGAATCTGGAATTCAGCCTGTTTAAACGGTGCTGCAATTTTGTTTTTCACGACCTTAACGCGGGTTTCGCTACCGACCACGTTATCGCCCTCTTTCACCGCGCCAATACGACGGATATCCAGACGGACGGAGGCGTAAAATTTCAGAGCGTTACCACCGGTAGTCGTTTCCGGGTTACCGAACATAACACCAATTTTCATACGGATCTGGTTGATGAAAATCAGCAATGTGTTGGACTGCTTCAGGTTACCCGCCAGCTTACGCATTGCCTGGCTCATCATACGTGCCGCAAGGCCCATATGAGAGTCACCGATCTCACCTTCGATTTCAGCCTTCGGCGTCAGTGCAGCAACGGAGTCAACAACGATAACGTCGACTGCGCCAGAACGCGCCAGTGCGTCACAGATTTCCAGAGCTTGTTCACCCGTATCCGGCTGAGAACACAGCAGGTTATCGATATCAACGCCAAGCTTACGCGCATAGACAGGATCCAACGCGTGTTCTGCATCGATGAATGCACAGGTTTTACCTTCGCGCTGTGCGGCAGCAATAACTTGCAGCGTCAGCGTTGTTTTACCGGAGGATTCAGGCCCATAAATTTCGACGATGCGTCCCATCGGCAAACCGCCCGCGCCCAATGCGATATCCAGAGAAAGCGAACCGGTAGAGATGGTTTCCACGTCCATGGAACGGTCTTCACCCAGGCGCATGATGGAGCCTTTACCGAATTGCTTTTCGATCTGACCCAGCGCTGCCGCCAACGCTTTCTGTTTGTTTTCGTCGATAGCCATTAATTACTCCTGTCATGCCGCTTTCGGATTAAACCGCGAAACGTGAAAGATAATGTTCTGTTGTGGCAATTATACTGTATGCTCATACAGTATCAAGTATTTTGTAGAAATTGTTGCCACAGGGTTTGTAACGCATACGCGGTCGCCTGACGACGTACCGACTCACGGTCACCGTTGAAGCATTCCCGTCGGGTAATCCCCTCACCGCTGACGCTGGCAAAGGCAAACCACACCGTACCCACAGGTTTGTCTTCACTACCGCCATCGGGTCCTGCGATACCGCTAATTGAGACGGCGAAGTCTGCACGGGCGGCTTTTAGCGCGCCAATCGCCATTTCAACGACCACCGGTTCACTCACCGCCCCATGCTGCGCCAGCGTTTCTTCGCGCACGCCGATCATCTGCGCTTTGGCTTGGTTGCTGTAAGTGACAAACCCGCGCTCAAACCAGGCTGAGCTACCGGCAATATCGGTAATGGCTTTTGCCACCCAACCGCCGGTGCAGGATTCCGCTGTTGTCACCGTTGCTCCGCGTGCTTTTAACGCCAGCCCCACCTGCTCACTTAACTGCATCAGTTCACTGTCGGTCATTTCAGCCTCTGTCAGTTAAAAAAATATGCCGGACAAGATAGCACTTTCACAATCAAGATGGGGATGAGGAGAACGTTTTACGAGGGGGATTCCAAAAATTGATCCGTTACCTAAATAAGACCTGCCGGGTAGCGATGCCAGCGCATCTTATCCGGCCTACAAGCGAAATCTTCCTGTAGGCCGGTAACACGCGATTACTGCACGCGAGCCAGCGCTACCGCCTGCCCCAACTGCCAAACCGCCATCGCGTAATGCGTGCTGTGGTTATAGCGGGTGATGGTGTAGAAGTTCGGCAGTCCATACCAGTACTGGTAGCCGGTGCCAACATCCAGACGCAGCAGGCTAGCCTGCTGATGATTCCCCAACGACTGCTGCGGTGTCAGGCCAGCCGCGGCAAGCTGAGAAATGCTGTATTGGGTTTTAAAGCCATTCGCAAGACCCGGTGCCTGTCCATTTGCAGGTACTGCCACGGTATCGCCTTTCACCCAGCCGTGCCCTTTGAAATAGTTTGCCACGCTGCCGATAGCATCGACGGGGTCCCACAGGTTAATGTGCCCATCACCATTGAAATCAACGGCATATTGTTTATAGGAGGATGGCATAAACTGACCGTAACCCATCGCACCAGCAAAGGAACCTTTTAGATCGAGCGGATCATCACTTTCATCTCGCGCCATCAGCAGGAAGGTTTCCAGCTCGCCAGAGAAGTATTCCGCACGGCGCGGATAGTTGAAGGAAAGCGTCGCCAGCGCATCCAGAATACGCGTTTTGCCCATCACGCGGCCCCAGCGCGTTTCAACGCCGATAATGCCGACGATAATTTCTGGTGGTACTCCGTATACCTGCCACGCGCGGTTCAGCGCATCTTCATATTGATTCCAGAACGCCACACCATTTTGCACGTTGTCCGGGGTGATGAACTGCTTGCGATAGCGCAGCCATGCGCCATTAGGTCCGGCTGGCGGCTGCGTTGTGGGTGCCTGGCGGTCCATCAGACGCAATACTGAGTCCAGCCGCTTAGCCTGCGACAGGATTTCCTGCAATTGCTGACGGTCAAAACCATGCTTATTCACCATT
Source organism: Citrobacter sp. Awk 2 (assembly GCF_028069815.1). Classification (NCBI taxonomy): domain Bacteria; kingdom Pseudomonadati; phylum Pseudomonadota; class Gammaproteobacteria; order Enterobacterales; family Enterobacteriaceae; genus Citrobacter; species Citrobacter sp. Awk 2. The sequence goes on along the minus strand of NZ_JANEWL010000006.1, from coordinate 34,613 downwards.
TTCTCGATGAACTGCTGTGCATTCGGATTATTGGCGAAATCACCGCTTGTTTGCATGACGTTGTGCTGTGGCTCAAGCAGGAAGCCGCCGGATGGCGCACCCGTAGTCGTTTGAGTCTCTGAAGGTTTGGGTTTGCTGCTACAGGCAGCGAGCAGTACGAAAAGGGGGAGTAACGCTACATAACGACGCTTGAACATGAGACATCCATTAAACAAATTCAGCCTGGGGGAAGTATGGTAAAGCATCCTCCGTCATACAAGGAAGCGGTAGTCGCTCTCCTTCACAGAATTTACATCCCCTTTCATCTCCGACCCGCACATTTGCGAGCACTCACGCAATAACTTTCAAATTAAAATATTTATCTTTCATTTTGAGATCAAAATAACACTTTTAAACCTTTCGATCTGATTAAAATTAATTACCGTTTGGCAAGGTAACTAAAATCCCTACAGGAGAGAATAATGATCGACACCATCACACTCGGTGCTGAGTGGTTTATCGGGCTGTTCCAGAAAGGCGGAGAAGTGTTTACCGGCATGGTGACCGGTATTCTTCCACTGCTGATTAGCCTGCTGGTCATCATGAATGCGCTGATTAACTTTATTGGCCAGCAGCGTATTGAACGTTTTGCCCAGCGTTGTGCCGGGAACCCATTGTCCCGCTATCTGCTGCTGCCGTGCATCGGCACATTCGTTTTTTGTAACCCCATGACCCTGAGCCTGGGCCGTTTTATGCCAGAGAAATATAAGCCCAGCTATTACGCAGCAGCGTCCTATAGCTGCCACTCAATGAACGGCTTGTTCCCACACATTAACCCCGGAGAGTTGTTTGTCTATCTGGGGATCGCCAGCGGCTTGACGACGCTGGGCCTCCCGCTTGGCCCGCTCGCCGTGAGCTATTTACTGGTCGGTCTGGTCACCAACTTCTTCCGTGGCTGGGTGACCGATTTCACCACCGCCATTTTTGAGAAAAAAATGGGCATTCAACTTGAGCAGAAAGTGCATCTGGCGGGAGCAACATCATGACACGTATTCGTATTGAAAAAGGCACAGGCGGCTGGGGTGGCCCACTCGAACTGGACGCCATTTCAGGAAAGAAAATTGTCTATATCACTGCCGGGACACGCCCTGCAATTGTCGACAAACTGGCCAGCTTGACCGGCTGGCAGGCCGTTGATGGCTTCAAAGAAGGTGAACCACCCGAGAATGAAATCGGTGTTGCAATCATCGACTGCGGCGGCACGTTGCGCTGCGGGATCTATCCGAAACGTCGTATACCGACGGTAAATATTCACGCGACCGGGAAATCCGGCCCACTGGCACAATACATTGTTGAAGATATCTATGTCTCTGGCGTGAAAGAAGAAAATATCACCGTTGTCGGTGAAACATCTGCTACGCCGCAGCCTGCAAGCAGCACTATTGGTCGCGATTACGACACCAGCAAAAAGATTACCGAACAAAGTGATGGCCTGCTGGCAAAAGTCGGTATGGGCATGGGTTCCGCCGTTGCGGTGCTGTTCCAGTCCGGACGCGACACGATTGATACCGTACTGAAAACCATTCTGCCGTTTATGGCGTTCGTCTCAGCACTGATTGGCATCATTATGGCTTCCGGTTTAGGTGACTGGATAGCCCATGGTCTTGCGCCGCTGGCCAGCCATCCTCTGGGATTGGTGACCCTGGCGCTAATTTGCTCATTCCCATTGCTATCGCCTTTCCTCGGCCCTGGCGCGGTAATTGCACAAGTTATCGGCGTACTGATCGGTGTACAGATTGGTCTGGGAAATATCCCGCCGCATCTGGCACTACCTGCCCTGTTTGCCATTAACGCCCAGGCAGCGTGCGATTTTATCCCGGTAGGCCTGTCGCTGGCCGAAGCCCGTCAGGACACCGTGCGCGTCGGTGTGCCATCTGTTCTGGTAAGCCGCTTCCTCACCGGTGCGCCTACCGTTCTCATCGCCTGGTTTGTTTCCGGCTTTATTTACCAATAAGAGGCACTCAGAAATGACCGTGATTTATCAGACCACCATCACCCGTATCGGCCAAAGCGCAGCAGATGCACTTTGCGACCAGATGCTGATTACCTTTCGTGAAGGCGCCCCTGCCGATATCGAAGAGTTTTGCTTCATTCATTGCCATGGCGTGCTGAACGGTTCTCTGCAAGCTGGTATCCGTTTCGAACTGGGCCAGCATCACTACCCGGTTACGGCTGTCGGCAGCGTGGCAGAACAAAACTTACGTGAACTCGGACATATCACCCTGCGCTTCGACGGACTAAGCGAAGCGGAATTTCCCGGCACCGTGCACATAGCGGGGCCCGTACCGGACGATATCGCACCGGGCTGTATTTTGAAGTTTGTTGCTTAAGATTGAAGGAGAAAAAAATGAATCAGGTAGCCGTTGTCATTGGTGGAGGCCAGACCCTGGGAGCATTCCTTTGCCGTGGGCTTGCGACAGAAGGATACCGCGTTGCGGTCGTCGATATTCAAAGCGATAAAGCGGCGAATGTGGCACAGGAAATTAACGCCGAGTTCGGTGAAGGTACCGCTTACGGTTTTGGTGCAGATGCCACCAGCGAACAGAGCGTGCTGGCGCTGTCTCGCGGAGTCGATGAAATATTCGGTCGCGTTGACCTGCTGGTTTACAGCGCGGGCATTGCCAAAGCGGCATTTATCAGCGACTTTCAGTTGGGGGATTTCGACCGTTCACTTCAGGTGAATCTGGTCGGCTATTTCCTCTGTGCACGTGAATTCTCGCGCCTGATGATCCGTGATGGCGTGCAGGGCCGCATTATCCAAATCAACTCCAAATCGGGGAAAGTGGGTAGCAAGCATAACTCGGGTTACAGCGCGGCGAAATTTGGCGGCGTGGGCTTAACGCAATCGCTGGCACTGGACCTGGCGGAATACGGCATTACGGTGCACTCATTGATGCTGGGTAACCTGCTGAAATCCCCAATGTTCCAGTCATTATTACCGCAATATGCCACTAAACTTGGCCTCAAGCCGGACGAAGTGGAGCAGTACTACATTGATAAAGTGCCACTCAAGCGCGGCTGCGATTATCAGGACGTACTGAATATGCTGCTGTTTTACGCCAGTCCAAAAGCGTCTTACTGCACCGGGCAGTCCATCAACGTGACCGGCGGCCAGGTGATGTTTTAAGAGGTATGATTGCCCGGTGGCGCTGCGCTTACCGGGCCTACACGCAGTAGGCCGGATAAGGCGCAGCCGCCATCCGGCGAAATCAAAGGAGCACATTATGGTTTCCGCACTGATTACCGTCGCCGCCATTGCGTGGTGTCTGCAACTGGCATTGGGAGGCTGGCAAATATCCCGTTTTAATCGGGCTTTCGATAAGCTCTGCCAGCGGGGTCGGGTCGGCGTGGGTCGCTCCGGTGGGCGTTTTAAACCCCGTGTTGTGGTCGCTATCGCACTGGATGAGCAACAGCGGGTTGCTGATACGTTATTTATGAAAGGTCTTACCGTTTTTGCAAGACCTGGCAAAATTGCCACAATTATGGGCAAACATCTTGATGAATTACAGCCTGATGTGATCTTTCCCCATGATCCGCTTTCGCAGAATGCACTATCATTGGCGCTTAAACTGAAACATGGGTAATTTCGTTGTGAATGCTAATAGCTTGCGAAATTATCATTTTGCAACTTATTAAGTCAGGGTAATCACGCCTATGAAACCTCGTCAGCGTCAGGCTGCCATACTGGAGCACTTGCAAAAGCAGGGAAAATGCTCGGTTGAAGAACTGGCCCACTACTTTGACACCACCGGTACGACCATTCGTAAGGATCTGGTCACTCTGGAAAATGCCGGAACCGTCATTCGCACCTATGGCGGCGTAGTATTGAATAAAGACGAATCTGACCCGCCAATCGATCACAAGACGCTGATCAACACGCATAAAAAAGAGCAAATAGCCGAAGCCGCCGTTCGCTTTATTCACGATGGCGACTCCATTATTCTGGATGCAGGCAGTACGGTGCTGCAGATGGTGCCGATGCTCAGCCGCTTTAGCAACATCACCGTCATGACCAACAGCCTGCACATTGTTAATGCGCTTTCGGAGCTGGACAACGAGCAAACCATCCTGATGCCCGGCGGGACATTCCGTAAAAAATCTGCGTCATTTCACGGACAGCTGGCAGAAAATGCCTTTGAGCAGTTCAGCTTTGATAAACTCTTCATGGGCACCGACGGCATCGATCTCAATGCCGGCGTAACCACATTTAATGAGGTGTTTAGCGTCAGTAAAGCGATGTGCAATGCCGCTCGCGAAGTCATTCTGATGGCTGACTCGTCAAAATTTGGGCGCAAAAGTCCCAATGTTGTGTGCAGTCTGGAAAGCGTCGACAAATTGATTACCGATGCGGGTATTAACCCTGCGTTTCGTCAGGCGCTGGAAGCAAAAGGGATTGAAGTGATTATAACCGGAGAGACCAATGAGTGATGCACTACTGAACGCGGGCCGTCAGACGTTAATGCTGGAATTACAGGAAGCCAGTCGACTGCCAGAGCGACTGGGCGATGATTTTGTTCGGGCCGCCAATACTATCATCCACTGTGAAGGCAAAGTGATTGTTTCCGGGATTGGCAAGTCAGGCCATATTGGCAAAAAAATCGCGGCAACCCTCGCCAGTACCGGCACGCCCGCCTTTTTTGTGCATCCGGCAGAAGCGCTGCACGGCGACTTAGGAATGATTGAAAGTCGCGATGTCATGCTGTTTATCTCCTACTCTGGCGGGGCTAAGGAGCTGGATCTCATCATTCCACGCCTGGAAGACAAATCCGTCACCCTGCTGGCAATGACCGGAAAACCAACTTCGCCACTGGGCCTGGCAGCCAAAGCGGTGTTGGATATTTCAGTAGAGCGTGAAGCCTGCCCGATGCGCCTGGCGCCAACCTCCAGCACCGTCAACACGCTGATGATGGGCGATGCGCTGGCGATAGCCGTGATGCAGGCTCGTGGGTTTAACGAAGAAGATTTTGCCCGTTCCCATCCGGCCGGTGCGCTGGGCGCACGTCTGTTAAATAAAGTGCATCACCTGATGCGCCGTGACGATGCTGTACCACAGGTAACGCTCACTACCAGCGTCATGGATGCCATGCTGGAACTGAGTCGCACAGGTCTGGGCCTGGTAGCGGTCTGCGACGATCAATCGCTGGTGAAAGGTGTCTTTACCGACGGAGACCTGCGCCGTTGGCTGGTCGGCGGTGGCGCACTTACGACTCAGGTAAGCGAAGCGATGACCCATAATGGCGTCACGCTGCAGGCGCAGAGCCGAGCGATTGATGCCAAGGAAGTCCTGATGAAGCGCAAAATCACCGCAGCGCCGGTGGTGGATGAAAACGGTAAACTCACCGGCGCTATCAACCTGCAGGATTTCTATCAGGCAGGGATTATTTAATCCTTAAGTCCAAGACGCTTCGCCAGCCGGTGCAGGTTGGCGACGTCTGTTTCCAGCGCCCGCGCACTTGCCGCCCAACTGTGATTATTCTGCGCCAGTGCCCGGCGAATCATCTCCCGTTGGAAAGATTCTGTTGCCTCACGCAGGTTCTGATGCAGCGGAACCTCGGGAAGAACCTCCGGCGGCGGGACGGAACTGTCATCCTGTAAAGCAAAATGCTGCGCTTCCAGAACCACTTCATCCCCTGCCCTTGTCGCCCTTGCCAGCACCACGGCGCGGTGAATAGCATGTTCCAGTTCACGAACGTTTCCCGGCCAGCCGTAGTTCAACAAATGGCTACGCGCACCGCCACTTAACACCACGCGGGAAAGTCCCAGTCGCAGCCGACATTGCTCGCAAAAATATCCCGCCAGCAAAACAACGTCCTCACCGCGTTCGCGCAGTGGTGGCACAGAAAGAGGAAAGACGCTCAGGCGATGAAACAAATCCGCGCGGAAATTCCCGGCCAGCACCTCTTCACGCAAATCGCGGTTGGTTGCTGCCAGCACGCGTACGTCAACGCGCAGACTGCGATCGTCCCCCACGCGCTGAATATCCCCGTACTGCAATACGCGCAGCAACTTGGCCTGTAGCGCCAGCGACAATTCACCTATCTCATCCAGAAACAGCGTACCGTTGTCCGCCATTTCAAATTTCCCGCTACGGTTGCTGATAGCCCCGGTAAACGCCCCTTTGACGTGACCAAACAGCTCGCTTTCTGCCACGCTTTCCGGCAACGCTGCGCAGTTCAGATACACCAGTGGATTTACCGCACGCGGCGAACCTTCGTGGATGGCCTTCGCCACCAGCTCTTTCCCGGTTCCCGTCTCACCGCTGATCAAAACATTGAGATCGGAGCCCGCAACAATCTCGATCTCTTTTTTCAGTTGCATCATATTGGGCGACAGGCCAATCATTTGCGTTTCTTTCACCTGCTCGAAGGCCGTTGACGAGCCTGGCAGCATGTTCTGGCTTTCCAGTTGCTCAATCAGCAGCGCATTACTGAGCGCGCCCGCCGCCAGCGCAGCAATCAGCCTAAGCTCTTCATCACTGAACACATCGAACTGATCGGGTTCCATGCCATCCAGCGTGAGCGCCCCGATCAGACTTTGTCCGGCAAACAGCGGCAATCCGATACAGGCATGCACCTTCAGGCTCTCCTGACCGGGGATCAACCCATCATAAGGATCGGGCAAATCGCTGTCGGCGGGGAAACGCACCACATCCCCGGCACGGGCAATCGCCTCCAGCCGTGGGTGCCCCTCCAGCGTAAAGCGCCTGCCGAGAACATCCTGCGTCAGTCCATCGATCGCCAGCGGAATAAATTGTCGGGATTCATAGCGCAACAATGCCGACGCATCGCACTCCAGCACCTGACGTAACGTCGTGATCAGGCGTTGAAAACGGTCCTGATGCCCAATACCGCTTTGTAATTCAATGGCGATGCCCGCCAGCACGTCTACAGAAAAGCTCATGACCACCTCATTGTCATTTTGACAATTCATATTGTCATATTGACAATGAAATGAATAGTCATTTTGACTACCACCTTGTAGGCAATAAATATTAAATCGTTATAAATCAAATAAATAAAAAGTTGGCACGCAACCTGCAATAAGCAAAACATCTTTTTTAGAAAAACGCGAAATTAATTACTGAGGTTGCTATGTCTATTCTGGTTAAAAATAACATTCATTGGGTTGGCCAACGTGACTGGGAAGTTCGTGATTTCCACGGAACCGAATACAAAACGCTGCGCGGCAGCAGCTACAACAGCTATCTTATCCGTGAAGAAAAAAATGTCCTGATCGATACAGTAGACCACAAGTTTAGCCGTGAATTCGTCCAGAACCTGCGCAGTGAAATCGACCTGGCAGATATCGATTACATCATCATTAACCATGCGGAAGAAGACCACGCCGGGGCGCTGACCGAGCTGATGTCCTGCATCCCGGATACCCCGATTTACTGCACAGCCAACGCCATTGACTCCATCAACGGTCACCACCATCACCCGGAATGGAACTTTAACGTGGTGAAAACCGGTGACTCGCTGGACATTGGTAACGGCAAACAGCTGATCTTCGTGGAAACACCGATGCTGCACTGGCCGGACAGCATGATGACCTACATGACCGGTGATGCGGTACTGTTCAGTAACGACGCCTTTGGCCAGCACTATTGTGATGAACGCTTATTCAACGACGAAGTGGATCAGACGGAGTTATTCGAACAGTGTCAGCGCTACTACGCCAATATCCTGACGCCGTTCAGCCGTCTGGTCACACCGAAAATCACCGAGATCCTCGGCTTCAACTTGCCGGTCGACATGATTGCCACTTCCCACGGTGTGGTATGGCGCGACAACCCGACACAAATCGTGGAGATGTACCTGAAATGGGCGGCGGATTACCAGGAAGACCGCATCACCATTTTCTACGACACCATGTCGAACAACACCCGCATGATGGCCGATGCGATTGCCCAGGGCATCAACGAAGTGGACCCGAACGTCGCGGTGAAAATCTTCAACGTTGCCCGCAGCGATAAAAACGAAGTACTGACTAACGTCTTCCGCTCTAAAGGCGTGCTGGTAGGGACTTCGACCATGAATAACGTGATGATGCCGAAAATCGCGGGTCTGGTGGAAGAAATGACCGGCCTACGTTTTCGTAACAAACGCGCCAGCGCCTTCGGTTCACATGGCTGGAGTGGCGGTGCGGTAGACCGTTTGTCCACTCGCCTGCAGGATGCGGGTTTTGAAATGTCACTGAGCCTGAAAGCAAAATGGCGTCCAGACCAGGATGCGCTGGAACTGTGCCGCCAGCACGGTCGAGAAATTGCACGTCAGTGGGCACTTGCTCCGCTGCCGGAAACCCAGGTGAAAACCGTCGCCCAGGAAGAAGCCTGCGCCTGTGCCGCTGCGGCTGCCGCGGACCTCGGCCCGAGCATGCAGTGCAGCGTTTGCCAGTGGATCTACGATCCAGCAAAAGGTGAGCCGCTGCAGGATGTCGCACCGGGTACACCATGGAGCGACGTGCCGGACAACTTCCTGTGCCCGGAATGTTCATTAGGTAAAGACGTCTTCGACGTACTGGCAACGGAGGCAAAATGAGCCGCGGAATTGTCATTATTGGTTCGGGCTTTGCCGCCCGCCAGTTAGTCAAAAATATCCGTAAACAGGATGCAACGGTTCCGTTGACCCTGATTGCCGCTGACAGCATGGATGAGTATAACAAGCCCGATCTCAGCCACGTGATCAGTCAGGCGCAGCGCGCAGACGACCTCACCCGCCAGTCGGCGGGGGAGTTTGCCGAACAGTTTAACTTACGCCTGTTTCCGCATACCTGGGTTACTGATATCGACGCGGATGCTCACGTGGTGAAAAGCCAGGAGCAGCAGTGGGAGTACGACAAGCTGGTACTGGCAACGGGTGCATCGGCTTTTGTGCCACCTGTTTCCGGGCGTGAGTTAATGCTTACTCTGAATAGCCAGCAAGAGTACCGCGCTTGTGAAACACAGCTGCGTGACGCCCAGCGGGTACTGATTGTCGGCGGTGGCTTGATTGGCAGCGAACTGGCGATGGATTTCTGTCGTGCCGGCAAAGCGGTGACGCTTATCGATAACGCCGCCAGCATTCTGGCCTCGTTAATGCCGCCGGAAGTCAGCAGCCGTTTGCAGCACCGTCTGACCGATATGGGTGTGCATCTGCTGTTGAAATCGCAACTGCAGGGTCTGGAGAAAACCAGCACGGGTATCCGCGCCACGCTCGATCGTCACCGTAGTGTCGACGTTGATGCGGTAATCGCCGCAACCGGTCTGCGTCCGGAAACCGCACTGGCGCGTCGCGCTGGATTGAACATCAATCGGGGCGTTTGCGTCGACAGCTACCTGCAAACCAGTCATCCGGACATTTATGCTCTCGGCGACTGTGCGGAGATTAACGGTCAGGTGCTCCCGTTCCTGCAGCCGATTCAGCTGAGCGCCATGTATCTGGCGAAAAACCTGCTCGGCGGCAATGCGCCATTGAAACTGCCCGCCATGCTGGTAAAAGTCAAAACGCCGGAACTGCCGTTACACCTGGCAGGGGAAACCCAGCGTCGCGATCTGAACTGGCATATTGCCGCCGAAGCGCAAGGGATGGTCGCCAGAGGGATGAATGACGAAGGCCAACTGTGTGCGTTTGTCGTGAGTGAAGACCGGATGAAAGAAGCCTTCGCGCTGCTGAAAACGTTGCCCGTGTAAATCTGTGATGCCGGATGGCGGCTACGCCTTATCCGACCTACAACCTTATCCAGCAACGCGGCTACTGATTTATTAACCTCACGCACATGGACGTGCGTTGCCACTTGTCGGTATGCCCCGACATGTTTTTCTTGCCCCGCCAGTCCCGGGGCTTTTTTTATTTTTGCCCCAACGCTCGCGCGGCGGCAATCACACCCTGTCCCAATGACAATCCACCGTCACCCGCCGGTAAACGCTGCGGGAACAATAACGTAAAATCGGCCAGGTAAAATGCCAGTCGGGCTGATAATAAGCGGTTATGCATTACGCCACCGCTGAATACTAACGTCTTAATCCTGCGCGCTTCAGCCTGTTCCCGCATCAGAGTGGCAAACCCACGCGCCAGCGCATCGTGAAACGCCCACGCTCTTTCTGTCGATTTGGCCTGCCAGTTCAGCCATTGGTGCCAAAAAGCCGCTAAGTCCAGATGATTACCATCAAGCGGCACCGTGACAGGATGATCAACGCCAGCACATTGCGATGCCATCGCCTCCAGGGCACAGGCCGCTTCCCCCTCGTAGCTCAGCGATTCCGGCGCGCACTGGAGTGCGGCTGCAACGGCATCAAACAACCGTCCGCACGATGAGGCCTGCGGGGTATTGATCCCTCGCTCGATGGCGCGAGCCAACACTGGCCAGTTTTGCTGTTGCAACACTGCCGTTTCCGGGTAACGCTGCCAGTCAGGAACAAAACGCAGGCACTGCGCCAACAGATTGCGCCACGGCTGTTTTGCCGCCAGATCGCCGCCGGCCAGTGCCACGGCAGGTAAGCCACCGAGGTGTTCGCATTCACGATAATTGACCCGCAAACACTCGCCGCCCCACAGCGCACCGTTTTCGCCCATGCCAATACCGTCTAGCGTCAGGGCAATCACATCGCCACCGTCCAGCGGCCAGCCGTGCTCGGCCAGACACGCAGCAGCATGCGCATGATGATGCAGCACCGTTTCAGTCGGCAGATTCATCTCGCTGGCCCACTGGCTGGAAACATAACCAGGGTGCGCGTCATGGACGATACGCTGCGGTGTAAAGTCATAAATATTCTGGATCAGGCGCAACGCGTCACGCCACTGATGTTGAATACCATCGTCGCTAAGATCGCCCAAATGCTGGCTGATAACCGCCTGCTCACCACGCACCAGACAGAAAGTATTTTTTAAATCTGCGCCTAAACACAACATCGGCGGCACATCGCGAAAACCCGGCGGTAGCGCAACCACATCCGGCACGTAGCCCCGGGAGCGGCGTAGCATTTCCCCGCTTTGACGTACCACGGAGTCATCCATACGCTGCACAATTTCACGGTTGTGTAGCAGGAACCCATCTGCAATCTCACGCAAATCATCCAGAGCTTGCGCATTGGTAATGGCCGGTGGCCTGCCGCTGAGATTGCCGGAGGTCATCACCAGTGGGCAGTTCAGTGCCTGTAACAGCAGGTGCTGTAATGGATTAGCAGGTAGCATTACCCCCACTTCCGTCAGCCCGGGCGCAATCTCCTCACTGAGCGCAACCACATCGTGTTTATTCACTAACACGATAGGCGCGGCGGGCGTTGTCAGCAGACGACGAGCGGCCTCTGGCAATCCGTTATCATCGGGCAACATTACCGCCAGAGGCTTAGCCGGACGGTGTTTGCGCTGCCTGAGTCGGGCCACGGCATTATCGTTACGGGCATCGCAGACCAGATGAAATCCGCCAATGCCTTTCACGGCCACAATGCCGCCCGCTTTCAGCTGTGCCACCGCCGCCAGCAGTGCATCTTCTTTTTCAGCACGCACACCAGTACCGATCCATTCCAGATGCGGGCCGCATGCCGGGCAAGCAACGGGCTGGGCGTGGAAGCGACGATCATACGGATCGCGATACTCTTTGTCGCACTGCGGACAGAGCGGGAAAGACGCCATGACGGTCAACGGACGGTCATACGGCATCGCGCGGATAATCGTAAAGCGTGGGCCACAGTGGGTACAGTTGATAAAGGGATAGCGATAGCGACGTTCGCCGGGCGTGTTCATTTCAACAAGGCATTCAGGACAGGTCGCGGCATCGGGGACAATTTGCGTATTCATTGTTCCGCCCGCGCTCTGTCGAATCGAGAAATCAGCTGGCCGCTGCGTCCAGACAAATGGCTCACTTTCGACGCTATCGATACGTGCCAGCGGTGGGCAGTGCTGATGCAACTGGGTAATAAACGCCGCGGGATCGTCCAGCAATCGCACAACCACACCATCACCGTCGTTACACACGTCGCCGTGTAGGTTCAGGCGCTGCGCCAGTTGCCAGACAAAGGGGCGAAATCCGACGCCCTGAACCTTGCCGCGAATACGCAGTTGTACGCCGGAGTGGTGGTTTATTGTCATGATGAATTCCCGCGGTATTGTATCCCTGAAATGTCCGTTTGCCGGATGGCGGCTTCGCCTTATCCGGCCTACATGACGCCCTTGTAGGCCTGATAAGCTGCGCGCCATCAGGCACGTATTTTACGCGGATTTTCAGATATCAGAACAGCAAAGATGCGGTAGAGTCCAGCGCGGCACGGCGACGTTTTTCGGCGCTCAGTTGCTCGAGTTTATTGCGATCCACATAAATCAGCGCGTGAGTTGGGCACACTTCCATGCAGGCAGGTCCCGCTTCGCGGTGGTGGCACAGGTCGCATTTATTGGCTTCGGCTTTTTCTGCACGGACATTTAGACCCGCACCGCTGTTACGCACAACCGGACGTACAACCACTTCCATCGCACCGTAAGGGCAAGCCACAACGCAGGTTTTACAACCAATGCAGCGTTCCTGCATCACGTGGACAAAGCCTTTATCACGGCTGATTGCACCATTCGGACAGACGTTAGCGCACGGCGCATCTTCACACTGACGACACAGCGTCGCCGTGGAAACATTAACACCTTTGATCACGTGAATGCGGGGTAAAAAGGTTTCAGGGGTCAGCGATGCGCAGTCCTGGTTATCCTGATGGGATACCACGCAGGCCACTTCACAGGTACGGCAACCAATGCATTTATTGGCGTCTGCAATGATGAAACGGTTCATCAAATTCTCCAGCAATGACAGATTATCTGCCGAAACATACACAAATCGTGCCAGAATTTAATTCACTGTTATTTAAGGATTTTTATTTTATGCTGGTGCTGTATGGGGTGTCATCGTCACTAGTGACGATGACTAATGACGGCGGTCAACGTGAAACTGACGGAGCAATGGCGTCGCGATCAATCAACTCGCCGGTGAAACTTTTTGGCGACGTAAAAACCCCACCTCCCGGCATAAAGATAAGACGTCGAATCGCGACGCAAATCGCCCATGAAATCTACCCGCAAAATACTTTCATTTCATTAATTGCATTCTCAATGTGGAATCCCCCTTCCAGTTTCAGGTTTGCCCCCATGCTTTTTTACTGGCATTTTATTCAGTAGTTTTTCGTCTTAACCATTCAGCACAAGGAAGCGTTCATGTCGGATAAAAATGGCAACACAACCGGGGTAATCACCAAGCCCATCCGCCGTTTAACCGTGGGGTATGTCAGGAAACGCCATGAAGATCGCAAGACAGGTTTCACGCTACGCATCAGCCGACACGCCTCGTTAACGCTGAATGGCGACTGGCTGGAACAGGCTGGGTTTCCTACCGGTACGGCAGTGAAGGTGTCAGTGATGCAGGGAAGATTAATTATTGAACAAGCAACGGAATAGCAGAGGGTACGAGAAGTAAAACAGGCCGGACGCACAATGCATCCGGCACTGGCACAGTTTAGTCTTCCGGGGCTTCTAACTCAGAGAATCCACCGTGGCCTTTCCACCCGGCTAATCGCTGATACACGGTTTCAACCGCCTCTTTGATTGGCTGTGTCATAGGGTAGTAAAAGCCGACGATATCCGGCTGAATACCGAGGAAAATCACCTCACCAACATCGTCTTTCAGCTGATCGACCAGGTAGTTCAGCGGCATGTTGTGCGTGGTCATCATGAACATTTCGGCAATATCATCAGGATCGATAATACGGATCTCGCCGGGGTTTAACCCCATATCGGTGGCATCCACAATCAACAGACGCTCAGGGCGCAGTTCACGGATCGCGACAATATCGTTTTCCGGCGCGCTGCCGCCATCAATGACAACCCAGTTGCCCTGAGGATTTGCGGCACACATTTCCGCCAACAGCGGACCTGCGCCGTCATCGCCCATCATGCTGTTACCCACACATAATAAAACGTCAGTCACGGTGTCTCCTCACCATCAGATAGATAGCGCTTTCCTGGTGAATGTCATGAAGCATACTCAGCATCAGCTTGCTCCATTCCTGTTGCTGCGGCGTCTGCACGGCGCGTGCATCGTCAAACGCGCGCGCCAGCATTTGCACATGGTTAAAATCGATGACGATTTCACCGTACTTCGGCACACCTTCCATTTTACGTCGGGCTTCGCTGCCTTCGGCTAGTGTGGCAATCCACGCCAGATACTCATCCCATGGACAGGTTAACGCCGCCTCCAGGCAATCGATGACCCCCAGGTGGTGACCAATCGCCAGGCTGTAATAGACAACCTGCTGCGCCTCGGCGGGCGTTGCATCGTTCTCATCAATAAACTTACGGCTCAGTTGACTGAACACCACCGTTTCACTCATCGGATACGCGCCTCTTCGACTACATGGTTAAGATGGGTGACGATTTCGGTCAGACGCGGATCGTTTTCCGTCTCCAGCCAGCGCGCCACCTGCTGCTCACCCTGACCTAACTGCAACATATAATCATCTGCAATCTGGCGGCCATAGCGATAACCTGCCAGACGACGCGCTTCGCGATCCACCTTCACGCGCAGCGGTTGAACCATATCCGGATGCAGAATTTCAGCAGGTTGTTCGTCCAGTTCGCCCGGCGCACGTGCATGAATTTTCTGTTCCAACAGGCCAAGCGCCATCGCAAAACCGTACAGTGTTGCCGCAGGCGTCGGAGGACAGCCCGGAATATACACATCCACCGGTACAATTTTGTCGGTGCCGCCCCATACGCAGTATAGGTCGTGGAAAATACCACCGCTGTTACCGCAGGCTCCGTAGGAGATGCAAATCTTCGGGTCTGGCGCAGACTGCCAGGCGCGCAGTGCCGGAGAGCGCATCGCACGGGTTACCGCGCCAGTAAACAGCAGAATATCCGCATGACGCGGTGATGGGACGACTTTGATACCGAAACGTTCAGCATCAAACAGTGGGGAAAGTGTCGCAAAGATTTCGATTTCGCAACCATTGCAACCCCCGCAGTCCACACGGTAAACATACGCTGAACGCTTGATACTTTTCAGCAGCGACGCTTTCATGCTGGCAATGGATTCATCCACCGTCATCGGTACCGGAATACCGTTGGCATCACGTGGGCCTAATAAATTGCTCATCAGCTGGCCTCTTTCATATGGCGAGTCAGTTCAATACGGTCAGACGGCACCAGACATTTCTGGCGCTTACAGTCCGGGCAGGTCTCAAAGCTTTCACGGTGATTTTCCGCACGGGTGTCACCGTTGTGCTTCAGCAGCGCAATGGCGTAATCAATCTCTTTTTGTACCGCAAACGGGCGGTTACAGACGCGGCAATTGCACAGCGCAAAGCGAGACTGCTGCAGGAAATCTTCTTTCTTCCACACCGCCAGCTCATATTCCTGCGACAGCTTGATTGCCGCCGTCGGGCAAACTTCTTCGCAGCGAGCACAGAAAATGCAGCGTCCGAGATTGAACTGCCACGCCAACTCATTGGTGGCCAAATCGGTTTCAACCGTCAGCGCATTGGACGGACAGGCATTAACGCAGGCTGCGCAGCCAATGCACTGCTGCGGATTGTGTTCCGGCTTACCACGAAAGTTTTTATCGACCGCAATCGGTTCCAGTGGATACGACGACGTCGGCGCCCCAGTTTTGATGACTTTTTTGATAAAGGTAAACATGGCGATTCCTTATTTCAGCGGCGAGTTTTTACGCTCGATGCTGTAGCGCTCAAGTTCTTTGTACGGTACGACTTTGCTCTTCTTCTTACGCACATCGACCACGGTCATACGGTCAGTACAGGAATAGCAAGGATCGAGGCTACCGATAATCAGCGGAGCATCGGAAACGGTGTTACCACGCAGCATGTAACGCAGCGTCGGCCAGTTAGCATAAGTGGCTGCACGGCAGCGCCAGCGGTACAGTTTCTGGTTGTCGCCAGTCATGCTCCAGTGGATATCATCCCCACGTGGCGCTTCGGCAAAGCCCAGCGCAAAACGGTGTGGAATATAGGTAAAGCCTTCCACCATCAGCGGACCGCCCGGCAGGTTATCCAGACCAAAGTCGATCATGTTCAGTGCGGTATAGACTTCATTGATACGGACTTTCAGACGAGAAATGACGTCACAACCTTGCTCGCTGTGGACTTCCATCGGCAGCAGACCGTAGCCTACGAACGGGTGGTCTGCGCGGGTATCACGCGCGTGGCCGCTGGCGCGAACCATTGGGCCAACGTTACTGAAGTCACGGGCAATTTCCGGGTC
This sequence comes from Citrobacter sp. Awk 2, assembly GCF_028069815.1. Classification (NCBI taxonomy): domain Bacteria; kingdom Pseudomonadati; phylum Pseudomonadota; class Gammaproteobacteria; order Enterobacterales; family Enterobacteriaceae; genus Citrobacter; species Citrobacter sp. Awk 2. The sequence goes on along the minus strand of NZ_JANEWL010000006.1, from coordinate 18,342 downwards.
CAGACGACCAATGCCAACGGTACGCTGTTCCATGTTCGGCGTGCTGAGCAGCATGTCGACCAGTTCCTGTACGTCACGACGCATTTGCTGCGCCAGTTGACGGGTCTGGATCATGTCCTCTTTCAGCAGGTCACGACGGATCCCGCCGATCAGGTTCAGACCGTACGTTTTACGCGCCCCGGTGAGAATTTCCGCCATTTTCATGGACGTTTCGCGTACACGGAAGAATTGCATGAAGCCGGAATCGAAACCGGTAAAGTGACAGGCAAGACCGAGGTTCAGCAGGTGCGAGTGCAGACGTTCAACTTCCAGCAGAATGGCGCGGATCATCTGTGCACGTTCCGGCACCTCGATGCCCATCGCATTCTCAACGGACGTGGTATACGCAGTGCTGTGGGCAAAACCACAGATGCCGCAAACACGGTCCGACAGGAATGTCACTTCGTTATAACCCATACGGGTTTCTGCCAGCTTTTCCATGCCACGATGGACATAGAACAGGCGGTAGTCGGCGTCGATGATGTTCTCACCATCAACAAACAGACGGAAATGCCCCGGTTCATCGGAGGTCACATGCAGTGGGCCAATCGGCACCACGTTATTTTTCTTGTCGCCCAGCTCGTTAATGAACTCGTAGGTTTCGGCATCGGTAGTCGGTGCTGGGCGCTGACGATAATCCATGCTGTCTTTACGCAGCGGATAAAGTTCGTCCGGCCAGTCATCCGGCAGGACCAGACGACGTTCATCCGGCAGACCCACAGGGATCAAACCGTACATATCACGCACTTCACGCTCACCCCAGACGGCTGCGGGTACGCGAGGCGTAACGGATGGGAATTCCAGTTTATTGGCATCGACTTCAACGCGGACGGTTATCCAGCACTTGGTACCCTGCTCCATCGACATCACGTAGTAAACGGCATAATGACCGCACAACTGGCGTTCGTCGTTACCAAACAATACGGACAACCAACCGCCCTGTTTGTAGTACAGGAACTCCACCACTTCAGGCAGATAGTTCACTTTGACGGTAATTGTCAGCTGATCTTTGGTCTGCCAGGCTTCATCCAACACCACACCCGGAAAGGCCTGGTGCAGTGCGGCGAGATAGTGTTGACCTAATTTTTCTTCAGACATGCTCAAACTCTCTTAAATCACGCCACCAGCAAGGAGACGAACGCTAAAAACGCAAACCCAAAACCGGCCCAGGTCACGCGTGAAGTGGCGCAAAAACGCAGACGCGCCATGCTGTTTTCGAACAGGGCGATGACCAGCACGCCGAGGACCAGCTTGACGACGGCAATCACCAGCGCCAGCAGCAACCCACCCGCGGTGAAGGTTTCCATCTGTCCCCACGGCAGGAATACGCCGACGAACATTTGCAGAACCACCAACTGTTTGAGGCTAATGCCCCACTTCAGCACCGCAAAACCGCTGCCGCTGTATTCGGTCAGTGGACCTTCCTGCAGTTCCTGTTCAGCTTCAGCCAGGTCGAACGGCAGTTTGCCCATTTCGATAAAGGTGGCGAAGGCACAGGCGCACAGCGCCAGAATCAGCGGGATACTGCGAGCCGCAGGCCAGTGATAAATGGTGTCAGCGATGTTGCTGATATGCGTTGAACCTGCAACCTGCGCCGCAACCCACAGCCCCAGCAGCAGGATGGGCTCAACCAGTACGCCAAGCATCGCTTCACGGCTGGCACCGATTGCGGTGAACGGGCTACCGGTATCCAGACCCGAGATTGAAAAGAAGAAGCGGGCAATGGCGAACAGGTAGATTAAGGTTATCAAATCACCCAGTTGCGGCAGCGGCGAACCCACGGTCACAACTGGCAACGCGGTGGCGATAGTTAGCATCACGCCAACCATCACAAACGGCGTCAGACGGAAAACCCAGCTGGAATCAGCAGGCGCAATGCTCTGGCGGCCCAGCAGTTTGATAATGTCGCGGTATTCCTGCAAAACGCCTGGACCGCGGCGGTTGTGCAAACGCGCACGCGCCACGCGGGTAATACCGGACAGCAGCGGCGCAACGGCAAACAGTACCAGCGCCTGAATTAACGGATATAAAACACTCATTCTCAGGCTCCTCGTGAAACCACAATCACCACCAGCACCGCCAGCTCAATCAGCGCCAGGCGACGGAACAGCACCGGTGCAGCCGCATTCTGCCAGCCCGGAACCAGTGAGACCGGGTTCAGCCATTTACGCAGTTTGAGTACCGGGGCAAAGGCTTCTTTCACCGGCATGGCAAAACCGTGCGCGGTAATCACCATTGACTGCTCGTGATCGTAACCACACACCCATGCCGCACCGCGTGAACGCGACGGCAGACGGTTGCCTTTGAAAATGGCCATGATGATGAACGGCAGCAGCGGACACGCGATCAGCAGCAGCGTGATCATTGGCTGAGAGACGGTGGTATTCGCCGTTTCCAGCGGCAGTGGAACAGCCGAGGAGAGAAGCGGCAGCAGCCACGGTGCAGCAACACCGCCAATCACACAGCAGATAGCCAGCGCAACCACGCTCACGCCCATCAGGATGGGTGCGCAGCAGGCATTTTCAGCTTCTTTTGTACGCGGAGCGCCAAGGAACGTAACGCCATAGACTTTCGCCATACACATCACAGCCAGTGCGCCGGTAATCGCCAGCCCGACCGCCAGCAACGGTCCTAACAAACTGCCGACAAACGCGCCACTGTTTCCGAGCTTAAAGAAGGACTGATAGATAACCCACTCACCGGCAAAACCGTTCAGCGGCGGCAGTGCAGCCATCGCCATCAGCCCAACCAGCATCGCCAGAGAGATAACCGGCATACGTTTACCGATACCGCCCAGTTTTTCGATATCACGATGACCAGTACGGAACCAAATGCTGCCTGCGCCCAGGAACAAGACGCTTTTGAACAAACTGTGGTTAACCAGATGATACAGACCGCCAGTCAGACCCAGCGCAATCAGCGCAGGTTGATTCAGCGAAATCCCGGTCACGCCAGCACCCAGCCCCAGCAGAATAATGCCGATGTTTTCCAGCGTGTGGTACGCCAGCAGACGCTGGATGTTATGTTCCATCAGCGCATACAAACCACCGACAAACGCGGTGATCATGCCTAACACCAGCAGCGTAACGCCCCACCACAGCGGCGCGTTACCGCCCAGCAGCGACAGGGAGAGAATACCCAGCAAACCGACTTTCATGACCACGGTAGAGAACAATGCCGCAGCCGGTGCGCTGGCGTTAGCGTGTGCCTGAGGCACCCAACCGTGCAGCGGGATAATCCCTGCCAACAAGCCAAAGCCAGCCACACCCAGCAGCCAGATGTCGGAGCCAAGCGGCAGCTCCTGGGTACGCAGGTCAAGCAGGCGCAGTTCCAGGGTGCCGTAGCGTTGCCACACCAGATAACACGCGAGCGCCAACATCAGCGTACCGATACGCCCCAGAGCAAACCACAGCTTGCCTTCTTTGCTGCAGCCAGTCAGGAACACCGCGCACAGCGCCATGATTTCTGCCATCACCACCAGCGTACCGAGGTTGCTGGCAACCACTGCGCACACGGCCGCGGCCATCAGCAGATTCACCAGCAGGCCGTTAGCCTTCACCTGCGGATGACGATGCCAGTCAATGTTGTACAAGCTGACAAACAGGCCGCACAGGCCCAGCGTAATCAGCCAGATAGCATTCAGCGGGGTCACTTGCAGACTGTGGCCGATAAACGGCATCACCCCGCTAATCGCAACGGCGCGGGTCAGTACGAGAAAACCAGCAGCCGCCGTACACAGGCTGCCTACCGCACCGCCAACCCCAGCAATCCAGCCGCTCAACGATTTATGAAATGAAAACAGAAATGCCAGAACCGCAGCCGCTGTAAACCAGGCTACGCCGCTGTTAATCAGTGAAATTGCGCTCATTTTGCATCTCCACTCTGAGCCTGCTGAAACAAGGTGAGATCGCCGAAATCGGTATTGAAAGTCAGCTCACGCTTACGTTTACTGGCGCGTGCGATATCGATGTTACTCACCAGGTGCAGGGCTTTGGTCGGGCACATGCGTACGCAGGCCGGACCTTGCTCGTCAAAACTACACAGATCGCATTTCACCGCGATAGCGCGAACGCCCGGTACCCAGTCCAGCAGCGTGCTCACACGCGCAGGAGCCGGCGGAGCCGGGGGCGCTTTTGGCGTATTGGCGTTCGCCGGGATGTGCAGCGGACGGCTACCGGAAAACTCAATCGCGCCGAACGGACAGGCGATCCCGCACAATTTGCAGCTGACGCACAGGCTTTCATTCAGCTGTACGGCGCCGTCGACACGGTTAATCGCATTAACCGGGCAAACTGTGGCACAAGGCGCATCTTCACACTGGTGGCAAAGCTGCGGTGCAGATTCTTTTTCATTTAACATCACTTTCAGGCGCGGCATTGACTGCAGGCCATGCTGGCGATGTGTCTCTGAGCAGGCGGCCTCACAGGTGTGGCAGCCAATGCAAAGAGTGGAGTCAGCAATTACAAAACGATTCACCAGGCATTCCTCAGGTGATAGTCATTTTTGACGAAAACATGTCTGGAAAATGTCATTTCGACATTTTTCGACATGCCCATTCCCTAAACCGTCGTGATGCAGAGCAAACCGCATCATGACTCAAGTGGGCAACACCCGAGGCTTAAGCCGGGTTATGTCCTTCAACCAGCTGGCTTAAATTCACCGGCATATTGTTTTCAACCGCGGTGTACAGGCTGTCGTAAACACTGGCGATTTTTTCGAGATAGTGCTCCAGCACCTGCTCGCGATCGCGGTTGCTGATGCGCTCATCGACCTGTCCGTCGAGGGTCAACTCTGCCTGTGCAATCAGTTGCTTATCATCACCGTCTTTCGTTTCAACGTAGTACTCGATGGTGTGGCTGTTAAAGCCGTCCGCCAGCGTGACGTAGATAGTGAAGTGTTCAAAAAGGACAAAGCACAAATCCTTGTCCGGCGCGCAGCTCATCGCATGATGCAAACGCGCTTTTGACAGGGTGATCCCCTGAACCAGCGAGTTGCAGTAGATACGCCACTGGTCCTGTAGGCGACGATGCCGTTCAGCGATGTAATCGGCTTTTTCGCTTATTTCCCAAATAGTCATGTCAGGTTACCCGTTTAGCAGAGATGAACAGCCTTAAGCACATTTCATGCCAAAATTAATTTTGTTTATTTTCATACTGTTATGAATTTATGACGCGATGACGACATGTCATTTCGTCATCGTCGACATTGTCACGAACGTGAAAATTCAACCTGGCATGTTTATTGCTTTTAAAACGGCAACATCTTAGGAGGCGATATGCACGAAATAACCCTCTGCCAACGGGCACTGGAATTGATTGAACAACAGGCCACCCAACACGGCGCAAAGCGGGTAACTGGGGTCTGGCTCAAAATTGGTGCATTTTCTTGCGTAGAAACCAGCGCTCTCGCCTTTTGTTTTGATCTGGTATGCCGTGGCACCCTTGCAGAAGGTTGTAAACTCCACCTCGAAGAACAAGAAGCCGAATGTTGGTGCGAATCTTGTCAGCAATACGTCACGTTGCTGACGCAGCGCGTGCGTCGATGTCCGCAATGCAATAGCGATATGCTGAGAATTGTGGCTGACGACGGCTTACAGATTCGAAGAATTGAAATAGGCGACGCCGAAGACTAATTCCGGTGACACCTCTGGTAGGCCGGATAAGGCAAAACTGCCATCCGGCAACAGATATACCGCAAGATAAAGATCAGGAGTGAGCGATGTGTACGACATGTGGTTGCGCTGAAGGCAACCTATATATAGAGGGTGATGAACATAACCCCCACTCGGCGTTCCGCAGCGCGCCATTTGCCCCGGCGGCTCGCCCGGCACTGAATATTACCGGTGTGAAAACCTCCAGTTTCGCACCGAGCCAGACCGCTGAAGGCGATCTGCACTATGGTCACGGTGAAGCAGGCACTCACGCGCCAGGTATGAGCCAGCGCCGCATGCTGGAAGTCGAAATAGACGTACTGGACAAAAACAATCGTCTGGCCGAGCGCAACCGCGCCCGATTCGCTGCCCGTCAGCATCTGGTACTGAACCTCGTCTCAAGCCCAGGTTCCGGTAAAACGACGCTGCTGACCGAAACGCTGATGAAGCTGAAAGACAGTGTGCCATGTGCCGTCATTGAAGGCGACCAGCAGACGGTTAACGATGCCGCTCGTATTCGCGCTACCGGCACACCCGCAATCCAGGTCAACACCGGTAAAGGTTGCCACCTTGATGCGCAAATGATTGCCGATGCTGCGCCACGTCTGCCGCTTGATGACAATGGCATTCTGTTCATTGAGAACGTTGGTAACCTGGTCTGCCCAGCCAGCTTTGACCTCGGCGAGCGTCATAAAGTCGCCGTGCTCTCTGTTACCGAAGGCGAAGATAAGCCGCTGAAGTACCCGCACATGTTTGCTGCTGCATCACTGATGCTGCTCAACAAAGTGGATCTGCTGCCTTACCTCAATTTTGATGTTGAAAAGTGCATCGCCAGCGCCCGGGAAGTGAACCCGGACATTGAAATCATCCTGATTTCCGCCACCAGCGGCGAAGGGATGGATCAATGGCTGTCATGGCTGGAGAATCAGCGATGTGCATAGGTGTTCCGGGTCAAATCCGCACCATTGATGGCAACCAGGCTAAGGTCGATGTTTGCGGTATTCAGCGCGACGTCGATCTGACGCTGGTCGGGAGCTGTGATGAAAAGGGTGAGCCACGTCTGGGCCAGTGGGTACTGGTTCACGTCGGTTTCGCCATGAGCATCATTAATGAAGCTGAAGCGCGCGATACGCTCGACGCGCTACAAAACATGTTTGACGTTGAGCCGGATGTCGGCGCGTTGCTGTATGGCGAGGAAAAATAAATGCGTTTTGTTGACGAATATCGCGCACCAGAACAGGTGATGCAGTTGATAGAGCATCTGTGCGAGCGTGCCGCTCACCTCTCTTATACCGCTGAACGCCCACTGCGCATTATGGAAGTTTGCGGTGGCCATACCCATGCTATCTTTAAATTCGGCCTCGATCAGCTTCTGCCCGCAAACGTGGAGTTTATTCACGGTCCAGGCTGTCCGGTGTGCGTTCTGCCGATGGGCAGAATTGACAGTTGTGTCGAAATCGCCAGCCACCCGGAAGTGATTTTCTGCACCTTTGGTGATGCGATGCGCGTCCCGGGAAAACAGGGCTCACTGCTACAGGCCAAAGCACGCGGCGCGGATGTCCGTATCGTCTATTCTCCGATGGATGCGCTGAAGCTGGCCGAAGAAAACCCAACGCGCAAAGTGGTGTTCTTTGGCCTGGGTTTTGAAACCACCATGCCGACAACCGCTATCACTCTGCAGCAGGCAAAACAGCGCGATGTGCAGAACTTTTACTTTTTCTGCCAGCACATCACCTTGATCCCAACGCTGCGCAGCCTGCTTGAACAGCCGGACAACGGTATCGACGCCTTTTTGGCGCCAGGTCACGTCAGTATGGTGATTGGCACTGACGCCTATAATTTCATTGCCTCAGATTTCCATCGCCCGCTGGTGGTCGCCGGCTTCGAGCCGCTTGATCTGCTGCAAGGCGTGGTGATGCTGATCGAGCAGAAAATAGCGGCCCAAAGCCAGGTTGAGAACCAGTACCGCCGCGTGGTACCGGATGCCGGTAACGCGTTAGCCCAGCAGGCTATCGCCGACGTGTTCAGTGTCAACGGTGACAGCGAATGGCGGGGTCTGGGCGTGATCGAATCATCCGGCGTTCACCTGACGCCTGATTATCAGCGTTTTGACGCCGAAGCACATTTCCAGCCAGCGCCGCAGCAGGTCTATGACGATCCGCGCGCACGTTGCGGAGAGGTGCTGACTGGCCGATGCAAACCGCATCAGTGCCCATTATTTGGTAAAACCTGTAACCCGGAGACCGCATTTGGTGCCCTGATGGTCTCCTCTGAAGGCGCATGTGCCGCCTGGTATCAGTATCGTCAGCAGGAGTGTGAAGCATGAACAGCGTACAACTCGCCCACGGTAGCGGCGGTCAGGCTATGCAGCAGTTGATCAACAGTCTGTTTATGGAAGCCTTTGCTAACCCGTGGCTGGCTGAACAGGAAGATCAGGCGCGCCTGGAACTGGCACAACTGGTCGCAGAAGGCGATCGTCTGGCGTTTTCAACGGACAGCTACGTTATCGACCCCCTGTTCTTCCCCGGCGGCAACATTGGCAAGCTGGCAATTTGCGGTACGGCTAACGATGTCGCGGTCAGCGGCGCGATACCGCGCTACCTCTCCTGCGGTTTTATCCTCGAAGAGGGTCTGCCAATGGACACGCTGAAAACCGTCGTGAACAGCATGGCAGCAACCGCCCGTGAAGCGGGTATTGCTATCGTAACCGGTGATACCAAAGTAGTGCAGCGCGGCGCCGCGGACAAACTGTTCATCAACACCGCCGGTATGGGCGCGATTCCCGCCAATATTCACTGGGGTGCGCAAACCCTGAGCGTGGGTGATGTGCTGCTGGTGAGTGGTACACTTGGCGATCACGGTGCGACTATCCTCAACCTGCGCGAACAGTTGGGGCTTGATGGCGAACTGGTCAGCGACTGTGCGGTGTTAACGCCGCTTATCCAGACGCTACGCGATATTCCTGGCGTGAAAGCGCTGCGTGATGCCACCCGCGGCGGCGTAAATGCGGTAACACATGAATTTGCGGCCTCTTGCGGATTTGGCATTGAGCTGTCTGAAGCGGCACTGCCGGTGAAACCTGCCGTGCGTGGCGTTTGCGAACTGCTGGGTCTGGACGCACTCAACTTTGCCAACGAAGGCAAGCTGGTGATTGCCGTTGAACGTCAGGCTGCTGAAGCCGTACTCGCCGCACTCCACGCCCATCCTTTAGGACGCGATGCCGCGCTAATTGGTGAAGTGGTTGAACGTAAAGGTGTACGTCTTGCCGGACTTTACGGCGTGAAACGGACCCTCGATTTACCACACGCCGAGCCACTGCCTCGTATATGCTAGCAGCCGGTTGGCAATCTGTTCCTGGCCGGATAAGCCGCGTTTTGGTCGTTATCCGGCATTAATACTGTATTACTGCCTGATGGCGCTTTGCTTATCAGGCCTATGGTTTGAATACCCGACCCATCCGGCAATAATTTACGACTTATACCTATAATTCATTTACCGTTTTCGCACCGTTCTGCGGTGTTTTCCCTGGAAAAGCAATATGTCGTATACACCGATGAGTGACCTCGGACAGCAAGGCCTGTTCGATATTACTCGTACATTATTACAGCAGCCCGATCTTCAGTCTCTTAGTGAGGCGCTTTCGCAGCTGGTCAAGCGTTCAGCGCTGGCTGACTGCGCGGCTATTGTGTTATGGCAGGCACAGACGCAGCGTGCGCGTTATTTTGCGACGCGTGAAAATGGTAACCCCATCGACTATGAAGACGAAACGGTACTGGCACACGGTCCGGTACGTCGTATTCTGTCTCGCCCCGATGCGCTGCACTGTAACTATCATGAATTTTCAGAAACCTGGCCACAGTTGGCCTCTGGCGGATTGTATTCTGAATTTGGTCACTACTGTTTGCTGCCGCTGGCGGCGGACGGACGCATCTTTGGCGGCTGCGAATTTATCCGCAACGAGGATCGCCCGTGGAGTGAAAAAGAGTACAACCGGCTACAGACCTTCACCCAAATAGTCGGCGTCGTTGCGGAACAAATTCAGAGCAGGGTCAGCAACAACGTCGATTACGATTTGCTGTGTCGCGAACGTGATAACTTTCGTATCCTCGTCGCCATTACCAATGCGGTACTCTCCCGACTGGACATTGACGAACTGGTCAGCGAAGTCGCCAAAGAGATCCACCACTATTTCGATATTGATGCCATCAGCATCGTATTACGCAGCGATCGCAAAAATAAGTTGAGTATCTACTCCACCCACTATCTGGATGAGAATCATCCAGCTCACGAACAAAGTGAAGTGGATGAAGCTGGCACGCTTTCCGAGCGGGTGTTCCGCAGCAAAGAGATGCTGCTGATTAACCTGAGCGAACGCGATACCCTTGCGCCGTATGAACGCATGCTGTTCGAAACCTGGGGTAACCAGTTACAAACGCTGTGCCTGCTGCCGCTGATGTCCGGCAATACGATGCTTGGCGTGCTCAAACTGGCGCAGTGTGAAGAAAAAGTTTTCACCACCGCCAACCTGAAACTGTTGCGCCAGATTGCCGAACGCGTAGCCATTGCGGTAGATAACGCGCTTGCCTATCAGGAGATACACCGCCTGAAAGAACGTCTGGTCGATGAAAACCTGGCGCTGACCGAGCAACTGAACAATGTGGACAGTGAGTTCGGCGAAATTATCGGTCGCAGCGAAGCCATGTACAGCGTACTCAAACAGGTCGAAATGGTGGCGCAAAGCGACAGTACCGTATTGATTCTGGGTGAGACAGGTACGGGTAAAGAGCTGATCGCCAGAGCAATTCATAATCTGAGTGGACGTAATGCCCGCCGGATGGTGAAGATGAACTGCGCAGCAATGCCTGCCGGATTACTGGAAAGCGACCTGTTTGGTCACGAGCGCGGCGCATTTACCGGGGCCAGCACACAGCGAATTGGGCGTTTCGAACTGGCGGATAAAAGCTCCCTGTTCCTCGACGAAGTCGGTGACATGCCGCTGGAACTCCAGCCGAAGTTACTGCGTGTACTTCAGGAGCAGGAATTTGAACGCCTGGGCAGCAACAAACTGATCCAAACCGACGTTCGGTTGATCGCCGCCACCAACCGCGATCTAAAAAAGATGGTTGCCGATCGGGAATTCCGTAACGATCTGTATTACCGGCTGAACGTTTTCCCGATCCATTTACCTCCGCTGCGCGAGCGTCCAGAAGACATTCCACTGCTGGTGAAAGCCTTTACCTTTAAAATCGCTCGCCGGATGGGGCGCAATATCGACAGTATTCCTGCCGAAGCGCTTCGTACCTTGAGCAGCATGGAGTGGCCGGGTAACGTCCGCGAACTGGAAAACGTGGTGGAACGCGCCGTTCTGCTGACCCGAGGCAACGTACTGCAATTATCCCTACCGGATATCACCACGCAGGCACCGCCCCCCCCTCCGGTTGCAACCGAAGTCGCACAGGATGGCGAAGATGAATACCAGCTGATTATGCGGGTACTGAAAGAGACCAATGGCGTTGTCGCCGGTCCTAAAGGTGCTGCGCAGCGACTGGGGCTAAAACGAACCACGTTGTTGTCGCGGATGAAGCGATTAGGTATTGATAAGGATGCGCTGGTTTAGCCATTGTGGCTATACTGGGTGATAACTCAACGAAAGGAGGCAGTATGGCGGTATCAGCACGTAATCAATTAACCGGTACAGTCAGTGCAGTTGCAACTGGCGCAGTGAATGATGAAGTTGAACTGACGCTGGCTGGCGGCGCAAAACTGGTCGCGATTGTGACTCATAGCAGTCAGCAGGCACTGGGTCTGGCGAAAGGAAAAGAAGCCATTGCGCTGATCAAAGCGCCGTGGGTGACGCTGGCGACTGAAGACTGCGGTCTGAAGTTCTCTGCCCGCAACCAGTTTGCCGGTAGCGTTTCACAGGTCACCGAAGGCGCCGTTAACGCCACCGTACACATCAAAACTGATGCCGGTTTTGACATTGTCGCGGTCGTGACGAACGAAAGTCAGCAAGAGATGAAACTGAGCAAGGGAAGCCGGGTCATCGCGCTGATCAAAGCCTCGGCCATTCTTATTGCCACCAAAGCGTAACCGCCATCCGGTACCGGATAGTTAAATTGCCCGATGGCGCTACGCTCATCGGGCCTACGCGACGGTGCACTTGCTCTTGTAGGCCGGATAAGGCATCGCCGCCATCCGGCACAAAATAACCAGATTACTTCTTGCGCTGATATTTCTCAGGTAATTCCGGGACCGGACGCTTGTCATCAATCAGATGGCGAATGGTCAGAATCGGGTGACGCCAGAGCATTCTCGGCCCGGCCCAACGCATAATTTGCTTCATCTCTTCCCGTTTGGCTGGCTGATAGCAGTGTACCGGGCACTGTTTGCAGGCCGGTTTTTCCTCGCCAAACACGCACTTATCCAGGCGCTTTTGCGCATAAGCAAACAACGCATCGTAATGCCCCTGCTCATCTGAAGCTTCCGGACACTGACTTTCGTACAGCGAGATCATCTTTTGGATCGTCATTTTTTCGCGAGCAATACGTTTGCCGGACATGATGCCTCCACAACTAAGTTGCATAAATAATACACCTTAAAAATACGCAGCACTATTACCTGAAGGTGATACATCCTTAGCGCCCTACGCAAATAAGAATTATTTTCATTTATTTATGCCATGTGCTATATAACATAGCAAAGGCTATATTCGATGATTAATTAACCACTTTGTTGTGAGGGATACTATGCCGCATCTGCCTCGTCTGAAATCAGTTCTCCTTGCCAGCCTGTTGACGGCACTTACGCTGTCACCTGCCTGGGCGAAAGAAAAGTTTAAGGTCATCACGACGTTTACGATCATTGCTGATATGGCAAGCAATGTGGCAGGCGATGCGGCGGACGTCAGTTCAATTACCAAGCCCGGAGCAGAAATTCACGAATACCAGCCCACACCAGGCGACATTAAGCGGGCGCAGGGTGCGCAGTTAATTCTCTCAAATGGTCTCAATCTGGAACTCTGGTTCGCCCGCTTCTACCAACATCTGTCCGGCGTACCGGAAGTGATGGTCTCAAACGGCGTACAACCGATGGGCATCAGCGAAGGGCCATACAATGGAAAACCCAATCCACATGCCTGGATGTCAGCAGACAACGCACTGATTTACGTGGATAACATCCGCGATGCGTTAATGAAATATGACCCGGAAAACGCGGAGACCTACCAGAAGAATGCCGAGCGTTATAAAGCGGAAATTAAGCAAACGCTCGCGCCGCTACAAGCTGAACTTGCCAAAATTCCTGCCGATAAACGCTGGCTGGTCACTAGCGAAGGGGCGTTCTCCTATCTGGCACGCGATAACGATCTGAAAGAACTGTACTTATGGCCGATCAACGCCGATCAACAAGGTACGCCGAAACAGGTACGCAAGGTGATCGATACCCTACGAGCGCATCAGATCCCCACGGTATTTAGCGAAAGTACCGTGTCCGACAAGCCCGCGCGTCAGGTGGCCCGAGAATCTGGCGCACATTACGGCGGCGTGCTGTACGTCGATTCACTCAGCGCTGCCGACGGCCCGGTCCCGACCTATTTGGATCTACTGCGCGTCACCACACAAACCATTGTTAACGGCATCAACAACGGCCTTGGGAGTCAACCATGAGTCAATCTGCGATTACCGTGAATCAGGTTACGGTGACGTATCGCAACGGCCACACCGCACTGCGGGATGCCACGTTTCAGGTTCCGGGCGGCTCGATTGCCGCGCTGGTTGGTGTAAATGGTTCCGGGAAATCAACACTGTTTAAGGCGTTGATGGGGTTTGTCCGGCTGGCACAGGGGGAAATCTCTATCCTGCAACAGCCGGTCAGCAAGGCGCTAAAACAGAATCTGATTGCGTATGTGCCCCAGTCTGAAGAGGTGGACTGGTCATTTCCGGTGCTGGTGGAAGATGTGGTCATGATGGGACGCTTTGGCCATATGGGCTGGCTGCGCCGGCCAAAGGCGCACGATCACGCCTGCGTAGATGCTGCTCTGGCGCGGGTCGATATGCTGGAATACCGCCATCGCCAGATTGGTGAACTTTCCGGTGGGCAGAAAAAACGCGTTTTCCTGGCAAGGGCCATTGTACAAGATGGGCAGGTCATTTTGCTGGATGAACCCTTCACCGGCGTAGATGTAAAAACCGAGGCCCGTATCATCGGTCTGCTGCGAGAATTGCGCGATGAGGGCCGAACCATGCTGGTCTCCACCCATAACCTGGGCTCGGTCACCGAGTTTTGTGATTACACGGTAATGATTAAAGGCACCGTACTGGCCAGCGGTCCAACTGACACCACCTTTACCACCGAGAACCTTGAACAGGCATTTAGCGGCGTTCTGCGTCACGTCGCATTGAGCGGGGGCGAGCAACATGTGATTACCGATGATGAGCGCCCGTTTATTTCACGTCGCGCGGCACGCGAGGGGGAATAGTCATGAACTGGCTGACAGAACCCTTTGGTTACCAGTATATGCTCAACGCCATGTGGGTTTCGGCGATGGTCGGCGGCCTGTGCGCGTTCCTCTCGTGCTACCTGATGCTCAAAGGCTGGTCGCTGATTGGCGATGCACTATCGCATTCCATCGTGCCCGGTGTTGCCGGGGCCTATATGTTAGGGCTTCCCTTCGCGCTGGGGGCATTTCTTTCCGGGGGACTGGCTGCGGGCAGTATGCTGTTTCTCAATCAGCGATCACGTCTGAAAGAAGATGCCATCATCGGGCTGATATTTTCCTCTTTCTTCGGTATCGGGCTGTTTATGGTGTCGCTCAATCCGATGTCGGTGAACATCCAGACCATTATTCTCGGTAACGTGCTGGCGATTGCGCCGGAAGACATTTTGCAACTGGCGATCATCGGTGTTATCTCACTGACCATCCTGCTGCTGAAATGGAAAGACCTGATGGTGGTCTTTTTCGATGAAAACCATGCCCGCTCGATCGGTCTGAATCCTGGTCGGCTGAAGCTGCTTTTTTTTACGCTGCTCTCCGTTTCCACCGTTGCCGCACTGCAAACCGTCGGCGCATTTCTGGTCATTTGCCTGGTGGTCACACCTGGCGCAACCGCCTGGTTGCTGACGGATCGTTTTCCACGCCTGCTCACTATCGCAGTCGCTATCGGTAGCCTGACCAGCTTTTTTGGTGCCTGGCTAAGCTACTGGCTGGACGGCGCAACCGGAGGAATTATTGTGGTTCTGCAAACGCTGTTATTCCTGCTGGCGTTCGTGTTTGCGCCCAAACATGGTCTGCTGGCAAATCGCCGCCGCGCCCGACGGGTGAACAAGGAGTCCTCATGTTCTTAACCACATTACTGGAACCCTTTCAGTTCAGCTTTATGGTCAATGCGCTGACCATCTCAGTTATCGTCGCCGTACCCTGCGCACTGCTGTCGGTCTTTTTGGTGTTGAAAGGTTGGGCGCTAATGGGTGATGCCATGAGCCATGCGGTCTTTCCGGGGATTGTACTGGCCTGGATTGCAGGTATTCCGCTGGCGATTGGCGCTTTTGTCGCCGGATTGTTCTGCGCAGTAGCAACCGGGTATCTTGACGATAACAGCCGTATCAAGCGCGATACCCTGATGGGGATCGTCTTTTCCGGTATGTTTGGCGCCGGGCTGGTGCTGTATGTGTCAATCCAGTCTGAAATTCATCTGGACCATATTTTGTTCGGTGACATGCTGGGCGTTTCGCTGGGCGATATTGCGCAGACTGCGGTTATCGCTTTGGGGATAGCGCTTATCATCGGGCTCAAATGGAAAGATCTGCTACTGCATGCATTCGATCCGCACCAGGCAAAGGCCAGCGGTCTTAACACCACACTGCTGCATTATGGTCTGCTGTGTATGATCGCCCTGACTATCGTCGCGACGCTAAAGTCGGTAGGTATTATTTTGTCGATCTCTTTGTTAATTGCCCCCGGTGCGATTGCGATTTTAATGACACGCAGGTTCGCCCAGGCATTATTACTGGCTACCGCCATATCGGTTGCAACATCATTTCTGGGTGTATACCTGTCATTTTTCATCGACAGTGCCCCCGCGCCGACGATTGTCGTTTTATTTTCCCTGCTGTTTGTCATCACCTTTATTTATTCAACGCTGCGCGATCGTCATTCAGAAAGCCAGCTTCAGTCGCATGATGCATAAATAACATTTAATAGTATGCTAGCTAATATTTCTGACGTTGATAAATAACCATGGCATTAATATAGCCTCCTGCAGGAGGCTATATTAGCCGTAGATTACAACATCGTGATGATACGTTTTAATAAACGAATTCGCGGTTCGATGGAGGCAATATCCAGCCACTCATCTGCACTATGAAAACCTGCACCGATGGGTCCCAGCCCGTCCAGTGTCGGAATGCCTAACGCCGCCGTGAGGTTCGCATCGCTGCCACCACCAACAGCCTGCCAGGTAACCGCAATTCCCTCTTCCTGCCCAGCGCGTTCAACCAGAGTCATCAGGTGTTGCGTGTCTTCGCTCGCCGCCATCGCAGGTTTATGACTTACGCGGGTGAGCGTAGTCGTCACGCCCTCAAGGAAACCTTGCTGACAAAGAGACTGAAGCGCCTGATGCACACGATCATATTCTTCGTTTTCCCAGAAACGCACATCCAGTTCCGCATGCAGCTTCGCCGCCACTACGTTCGCCGCACTTCCGCCCTGCACCACTCCCACGTTCAGCGTGGTGCCACGCGCTATGTCAGCCAATGCGTTAATCGCCAGGACGCTATGAGCAAAAGCGGTTATGGCAGAGCGCCCTTTTTCCGGTTCATTACCGGCATGCGCTGCTACCCCCTCAAAGGTCAGTTGATAGCCGCCCACGCCTTTGCGCGCTTTCACCAGCGAACCGTCTGCCCGGGCAGACTCACACACCAGCACGCAACGCGCACGTTTCGCCAGTCCACCAATCCATTCGCTGGAGTGAACGCTACCGGTCTCTTCATCCGGGTTCATGGCGACGGCGATAGATAAGCGTGCCTGATGCTCCGCGGGCAAGGTACGCATGGCCCAGACGATGTTCAGCAAACCACTTTTCATATCGGAGACGCCTGGTCCGTACAGGCGATTTTCATCACGGCTCATCGGCCGTTCAGCCACGGTTCCCGCCGGGAAAACGGTATCCAGATGGCCGACCAGCAGCACATCATATTCTGTCGCATGAGGTTTATTGGTCGCCAGTAGCGCTGGCCCAACCGCACAGCCTAAATCAACCATCTCTGTTTGCCAGCCTTCCTGCTGCCAGAGCTCGCGCATCACCGCAGCAACATGGGCAACACCTGCGACCGTTTGCGTTCCGCAGTCAATGTTGACCAGCGTTTGCAGTTCATCAATGTACTTTTCCAAATCCATGGTATTTCCTTATCAGAGAATAATGCGCATCAGCAGCATCGCTAAAAAAGCGTTCAGAACGGAGATAATAATCATCAGGGGAATACGTTTAGCATTAGTGCCAATCACCCCGAGAATGCGGCCCAGATACTGTACCTGCGAGCCCATCAGATAAATCGCCGGGGCAAGTATCGCCAGATGCTCACCGGTCAGAATACCTTTATCAAACAGACCAATAGCGACACCGATTCCTCCGCCCATCGACATCCATCCGCCAATCAACACCGCAGCAGCTTCGCCGGGCAGACCAAAGAGCCCCATCAGCGGTGCGAATACCATGCCAAGCCCTTTCAGCGCACCGGTGATCTCCAGCGCTTTGATGATGATAAAGGCCATTACAACGTTCGGCAGCGTGCTAGTTGTCGCAATATTCCAACCTTTGCGGGCACCTTCGACAAACACATCGGTAATAACAGGATTAGAAGTTGGTGCGCTCATGATGCTTCTCCCGCAACAGTTGATTCGGCTTTTTTACTGGTGAACGTCAGGACCAGGCGCATCATGTTGGCGCCAACAATTTTCATAATGAACATCACAGCAACGCATGCGCCAATAGACGCAGGCACGGCTGGGGTGCCGTCTACGGCCATCAGCGTGAACAGGATTGCACCAGAGGAGAAGAAGTTGGTGATCATGGCCCCAGCGGAAAACTGGAACATAGCAAAAATGTCTTTCTCATTCTGCGTGATTTCGCCTTCATCAGCGAGGTTACGCGTTAACGACGCGCCAACGTCTGTACTCTGCAAGCTGCCAATCAGCGCCAGTCCGGTATTCCCGGGGATCCCCATCAGCGGACGCAACAAAGGGGTTAACAGACGACGCGCCGCACGCAGAGCGCCGTAATGCTCCAGCACATTGATCATGCCCAGAGCAAACATAACGGCAGGAATCAGTCCCAATGCGAAAAGGAAGCCGTCCATCGCACCGTGACCGCCGGTGCCACGAAACGCGCTGCTCGCCGTGGTCAGCGTATCGCCTTCCAGGCTCGCTTTACTGACCACTTTGCCAAATGCACCATTCAGGGTGGTGAAATCAAATACGCCGTACCACTCTTTTCCGCCAAGTAATCCAGAGAAAAATACTGCGGCGAATGCCAGAGCAAAATAAGCGCCCGGCCCTACCTTATTATCCTGGGAAGGTAAACTCATATCCATTTCCTTGTTAATGTGGAGAATCGCCAGGCCATTTTGAATAAATAAGGAATAAATAAAGTGATTTAAAT
>NZ_JANEWL010000059.1:0-28651 GCF_028069815.1 Citrobacter sp. Awk 2 | reverse complement strand
TGGTTATATGTATCGTTGTGTCGGCTTGGGTATGGTGATTTGTTTGGCGAAAAATAGTGAGATGTGCAAAGCGGTGCGTGGTTGGCAGTATCTGCTGTTTGCGCAATTCGAAAATACTGAGGTCTTAGCCTGACAAACTGTTATCGACCTGATCTGACAACGGCGCGGTGTGAATCTATTGTTAAGTATAATTAATGAATGGTGGCATTCTTAATTAATTATTATTTAATATTTAAACAGTATTTATTGAACGCGTTAATAATACGAAAACCGGCAGTCTGAGTTAACACCTTTTTGCTTCGATTAATTCGCGATAACACTTATAAATATAGTGGTTTTAGGTTAAGATAAGTCCCATGAAATGGCGCGCAACTTGTGTTTTGCGATAATTCCAATGTTAGTTGAGAGTTTCTAACATACTGAAAAGTTAGTTTTTAATGTGTAAATTAGTGTTCGTTAACTATTTTTTAAATTTACAAAGTTTACATGTTCTCCATTAGTCAGAATCATCCAATAGCTAAAAAGTGACTCTTTCTCGTTGCTATATTCCGATGAGTACCACGGGTATTAAATAGCGCTGAAGAGGAATTGTTTCGTTTGTTAAAGCAAATACATCCTTATTTTCACCCGGTTACACTTGGTGAAACGGCGAGGGAGGTCCATTACAAATGGAGTTGTTTGTTTCTGAATGCACAGCATTAACCCGGTATGACCCGCGAGTAAGTGAAAAATTATGATAAATGCAAATCGTCCGATAATTAACCTCGACCTCGATCTGCTGAGAACCTTCGTTGCTGTTGCCGATCTGAATACCTTCGCGGCTGCGGCAGCTGCGGTATGTCGCACTCAGTCTGCGGTGAGTCAGCAAATGCAACGCCTCGAACAACTTGTGGGGAAAGAGTTGTTCGCGCGCCATGGACGTAACAAACTACTGACCGAGCATGGGATTCAGCTGTTGGGTTACGCCAGAAAAATATTGCGTTTTAATGATGAGGCATGCTCATCATTGATGTTTAACAATCTTCAGGGAGTGTTAACTATTGGCGCTTCTGATGAGTCAGCGGATACCATCCTTCCCTTTCTGCTCAACCGGATAAGTTCGGTTTATCCGAAGCTTGCGCTGGATGTCAGAGTGAAACGTAACGCCTACATGGTGGATATGCTGAAGTCACAAGAAGTTGATCTGGTGGTGACGACTAATCGGCCAGGCGATTTTGAGTGTCTGAATCTGCGTACCTCACCGACGCACTGGTATTGTGCGGCCGAGTATATTTTACAAAAAGGTGAACCGGTGCCGCTGGTGCTGCTGGACGATCCGAGTCCGTTCCGCGATATGGTGCTGGCAACGCTGAACGCTGCGCAGATCCCGTGGCGTCTGGCCTATGTTGCTTCAACATTAGCGGCTGTGCGTGCGGCGGTGAAGGCGGGGTTGGGCGTGACTGCCCGTCCTGTAGAAATGATGAGCCCGGATTTACGCGTACTGGGCGCGGCGGACGGATTGCCACCGTTGCCGGAAACGGAGTACTTGCTGTGCTGCGACCCTGCCTCACAAAATGAGCTGGCTCAGGTGATCTTTAAGTCGATGCAGACCTATCAAAATCCGTGGCAATACAACCAGTTTACCCCTGAAGGGGGAGATGATTCGCTGATTGTTGAGGGCGACTTCGAGTGATGTACCATAAATAATCGTTATAAAATGTAAGTGCAAAAAAGAGTCGCTGGTGATGAAAAAACATCCAGCGGCTCTTTTTTTATGCAAATAATGGTCGGAGATGCCATTTTGTATACCAAAACTTAACAAAATCAGTAGGTAAAAAAATCACCTGCAAATAGTGCAAAAAATAATCATTCGAGGCGCTGTTCATTCCCATGTTAAAAAACTAGAGAAATTGTTGCTGTTTTTTATGGTGAATTAACAAAAGCGTGTCACAGATCAAGAAAATACTCCCATTTAGGGGGAGGCATCTGTGCGAATTCCTGTCAAAATAGACGTGTATTATCTTTTTTACTTCACAACGGACACGATTCAACAACATTAAAAATGACTGATGATGCGATCGAAATTAGTCTAAAGAGCACTTTATGTTAATGAAGTTGGAGTAGTGTAAAATAATGTGAGGAAACTTTTGTTAAAGTTGACAAAAGGTTATAGAAAGGAGTAAAAAACCCCATCAATTGGCTGTATAAATGATTTTCTACAGTGATTGTAAGGTTTTTTTTATTCCTCCCCATGAATCGATGTGGCGTTCATCTGCCGAAAAGAGCAGAGAATTTGGCGCTACTTTTGATGAGTAAGCAATGAGTATGTCAACATCCACTGAAGTCATCGCTCATCACTGGGCATTCGCTATCTTTCTTATTGTCGCCATTGGCCTGTGCTGCCTGATGCTCGTCGGCGGTTGGTTTTTAGGTGGTCGCGCACGCGCGAGATCTAAAAACGTGCCGTTTGAATCAGGTATCGACTCGGTCGGCACCGCCCGCTTGCGCCTGTCTGCCAAGTTTTATCTGGTAGCCATGTTCTTCGTTATCTTCGACGTTGAAGCGCTGTATCTGTTCGCATGGTCAACTTCTATCCGTGAAAGCGGTTGGATTGGCTTTGTGGAAGCTGCAATTTTTATTTTTGTGTTACTGGCAGGTCTGGTTTATCTGGTGCGTATTGGCGCGCTGGACTGGACGCCCGCGCGTTCACGCCGCGAGCGTATGAACCCGGAAACGAACAGTATCGCTAATCGTCAACGCTAACCGCGAGGCATTAAGATGGATTATACGCTCACCCGCATAGATCCTAACGGTGAGAACGACCGTTACCCCCTGCAAAAACAGGAGATCGTAACCGACCCCCTGGAGCAAGAAGTTAACAAAAACGTGTTCATGGGCAAACTGCATGACATGGTTAACTGGGGCCGTAAAAACTCAATTTGGCCATATAACTTTGGCCTTTCCTGCTGCTACGTAGAGATGGTGACCTCGTTTACCGCCGTGCATGACGTGGCCCGTTTTGGTGCGGAAGTTCTGCGTGCATCACCGCGTCAGGCTGACCTCATGGTCGTAGCCGGAACCTGCTTTACCAAAATGGCCCCGGTTATTCAGCGCCTCTACGATCAGATGCTGGAACCTAAATGGGTTATTTCCATGGGCGCATGCGCCAACTCCGGCGGTATGTACGATATCTACTCGGTAGTGCAGGGCGTTGATAAATTTATTCCGGTAGATGTGTACATCCCGGGATGCCCGCCGCGTCCAGAAGCGTACATGCAGGCACTGATGCTGCTGCAAGACTCCATTGGCAAAGAACGCCGTCCGCTCTCCTGGGTGGTTGGCGATCAGGGCGTTTATCGCGCCAATATGCAGTCAGAACGCGAGCGTAAACGCGGCGAACGTATTGCTGTAACGAATCTTCGTACACCAGACGAGATTTAATTTGCGCCTGTCGGCAGCAACATTGCGCTTCGTGAACTATTAGACATACACAAAATCATTCAAGGTGTATCAAGGCGGCAACTGAGCGAATCCCCTGGAGCTTACATCAGTAAGTGACTGGGGTGAGGGAAGGCAGCCAACACCGAGACAGCTTGAAGGATGAAGTGGATAAACAGCGCGAAGCACTGCCGACTACCACGAACCATTTGCAATGGTGAACAATATGACCGACTTAACCGCGCAAGACGCTGCCTGGCAAACACGGGATCACCTCGATGACCCGGTCATTGGCGAACTGCGCAACCGTTTTGGGCCGGATGCCTTTACCGTTCAGGCGACTCGCACCGGGGTACCCGTTGTCTGGGTCAAGCGTGAACAGTTACTCGAAGTTGGCGATTTCTTAAAGAGACTGCCGAAACCTTACGTCATGCTGTTTGACTTACACGGCATGGATGAACGTCTGCGTACGCACCGCGAAGGATTACCTGCCGCGGATTTTTCCGTTTTCTACCACCTGATCTCCATTGAACGCAATCGCGATATCATGCTCAAGGTGGCATTGTCTGAAAACGACCTGCGCGTACCGACCTTCACCAAACTGTTCCCGAACGCCAACTGGTATGAGCGTGAAACCTGGGAAATGTTTGGCATCGATATCGAAGGCCACCCACACCTGACGCGTCTACTGATGCCGCATACCTGGGAAGGCCATCCGCTGCGTAAAGACTATCCAGCGCGTGCGACTGAATTCGATCCGTTTGAGCTGACCAAAGCCAAACAGGATCTGGAAATGGAATCACTGACCTTCAAGCCAGAAGATTGGGGCATGAAGCGTAGCACCGAAAATGAGGACTTCATGTTCCTCAACCTCGGTCCTAACCACCCGTCTTCTCACGGTGCGTTCCGTATTGTCCTGCAGCTTGATGGCGAAGAAATCGTCGACTGCGTGCCTGACATCGGCTACCACCACCGTGGCGCTGAAAAGATGGGTGAGCGTCAGTCCTGGCACAGCTATATTCCGTACACTGACCGTATTGAATACCTCGGCGGCTGCGTAAACGAAATGCCGTACGTGCTGGCAGTCGAAAAGCTGGCGGGCATTACCGTACCGGATCGCGTGAACGTGATTCGCGTCATGCTCTCCGAACTGTTCCGCATCAACAGCCACCTGCTGTACATCTCCACGTTCATTCAGGACGTCGGCGCAATGACTCCGGTATTCTTCGCCTTTACCGACCGTCAGAAAATTTATGACGTTGTCGAAGCGATCACCGGTTTCCGTATGCACCCGGCCTGGTTCCGTATCGGTGGTGTCGCACACGATCTGCCGCGCGGTTGGGACAAACTGTTGCGTGACTTCCTCGACTGGATGCCGAAGCGTCTGGATTCCTACGAGAAAGCCGCACTGCGTAACACCATCCTGAAGGGTCGTTCTCAGGGCGTTGCCGCATATGGCAAAAAAGAAGCGCTGGACTGGGGCTGTACCGGTGCTGCGCTGCGTGCGACGGGTATTGATTTTGACGTGCGTAAATCACGTCCGTACTCTGGTTATGAGAACTTTGACTTTGAAGTTCCGGTTGGTGGTGGTGTATCCGACTGCTATACCCGCGTCATGCTGAAAGTTGAAGAGCTGCGCCAGAGTCTGCGCATCCTTGAGCAGTGCCTCAATAATATGCCGGAAGGCCCGTTCAAAGCGGATCACCCGCTGACCACGCCGCCACCGAAAGAGCGCACGCTGCAACATATCGAAACCCTGATCACCCACTTCCTGCAGGTTTCGTGGGGCCCGGTTATGCCGGCGAACGAGTCCTTCCAGATGGTGGAAGCGACCAAGGGTATCAACAGTTACTACCTGACCAGCGATGGCAGCACCATGAGTTACCGTACTCGTATCCGTACCCCGAGTTATGCGCACTTGCAGCAGATCCCGGTAGCAGTACGTGGCAGCCTGGTGTCCGACCTTATCGTCCATCTGGGTAGTATCGATTTTGTTATGTCAGATGTGGACCGCTAATTATGCACGAGAATCAACAACCACAAACCGAGGCTTTTGAGCTGAGTGCGGCTGAGCGTGAAGCGATTGAGCACGAGAAGCACCACTACGAAGACCCGCG
The DNA here is from genome assembly GCF_028069815.1 of Citrobacter sp. Awk 2. Classification (NCBI taxonomy): domain Bacteria; kingdom Pseudomonadati; phylum Pseudomonadota; class Gammaproteobacteria; order Enterobacterales; family Enterobacteriaceae; genus Citrobacter; species Citrobacter sp. Awk 2. The sequence continues at coordinate 23,117 of NZ_JANEWL010000059.1, read as the reverse complement.
TGCGGCGTCCATTGAAGCGCTGAAAATCGTTCAGAAACAGCGTGGTTGGGTGCCGGATGGGGCGATCTACGCGATCGCTGACGTGCTGGGTATCCCGGCAAGCGACGTCGAAGGTGTTGCGACATTCTACAGCCAGATCTTCCGCCAGCCGGTCGGTCGCCACGTGATCCGCTATTGCGACAGCGTCGTGTGCCATATTAATGGCTACCAGGGGATCCAGGCTGCGCTGGAGAAAAAACTCAACATCAAGCCGGGGCAGACGACCTTTGATGGTCGCTTTACGCTGCTGCCGACCTGTTGCCTGGGGAACTGCGATAAAGGGCCAAACATGATGATCGATGAGGATACTCACGCTCACCTGACCCCGGAAGGCATTCCCGAACTGTTGGAGCGGTATAAATGAAAGACATTATCCGTACTCCCGAAACACATCCGCTGACCTGGCGTCTGCGCGATGATAAACAGCCAGTCTGGTTGGACGAATACCGTAGCAAGAACGGTTATGAAGGTGCGCGTAAGGCCCTCACCGGGCTGTCACCGGATGAAATCGTCAACCAGGTAAAAGACGCTGGCCTGAAAGGGCGCGGCGGCGCAGGTTTTTCCACCGGTCTGAAGTGGAGCCTGATGCCGAAAGACGAATCCATGAACATCCGTTACCTGCTGTGTAACGCCGATGAAATGGAGCCGGGCACCTATAAAGACCGCCTGCTGATGGAACAGCTGCCGCACCTGCTGGTAGAAGGTATGTTGATCTCCGCGTTTGCGCTGAAAGCGTACCGTGGTTACATCTTCCTGCGCGGTGAGTATATCGAAGCGGCTGTGCATCTGCGCCGCGCGATTGCCGAAGCGACCGAAGCCGGTCTGCTTGGTAAAAACATCATGGGCACCGGTTTCGATTTCGAACTGTTCGTCCACACCGGGGCAGGGCGTTACATCTGCGGTGAAGAAACTGCACTGATTAACTCCCTCGAAGGTCGCCGCGCGAACCCGCGTTCCAAGCCGCCGTTCCCGGCAAGCTCTGGTGCATGGGGTAAGCCGACCTGCGTGAACAACGTCGAAACGCTGTGTAACGTACCGGCAATCCTCGCCAACGGCGTGGAGTGGTACCAGAACATCTCGAAGAGCAAAGATGCGGGCACCAAGCTGATGGGCTTCTCTGGTCGCGTGAAGAACCCTGGCCTGTGGGAACTGCCGTTTGGCACCACCGCGCGTGAGATCCTTGAAGACTACGCGGGCGGCATGCGTGATGGCTTGAAGTTCAAGGCCTGGCAGCCGGGCGGCGCAGGGACTGACTTCCTGACCGAAGCGCATCTCGACCTGCCGATGGAGTTCGAAAGCATCGGTAAAGCGGGCAGCCGTCTGGGTACCGCGCTGGCAATGGCCGTTGACCACGAGATTGGCATGGTACCGCTGGTGCGTAACCTTGAAGAGTTCTTCGCCCGCGAGTCCTGCGGCTGGTGTACGCCGTGCCGTGACGGTCTGCCGTGGAGCGTAAAAATTCTGCGTGCGCTTGAGCGTGGCGAAGGCCAGCCTGGGGATATCGAGACACTTGAGCAACTGTGTCGTTTCCTCGGCCCGGGTAAAACCTTCTGTGCACACGCACCGGGCGCGGTGGAGCCGCTACAGAGCGCCATTAAATATTTCCGCGAAGAATTCGAAGCTGGCATCAAGCAGACCTTCAGCAATACCCACGCTATTGGTGGTATTCAGCCGAACCTGCTGAAAGAGCGCTGGTAATTGCAGGTTAACCCCTGCATCGCGATAAGTAATTCGATTAACGCTTAGTCACTGACTAAGCCAACTGGAAGCATGCTGACTATGGCTACGATTCATGTAGACGGCAAAGAATATGAGGTCAACGGAGCGGACAACCTGCTGGAAGCTTGTCTGTCTCTCGGCCTTGATATTCCGTACTTTTGCTGGCACCCGGCGCTGGGCAGCGTCGGTGCTTGCCGCCAGTGTGCGGTGAAGCAATATCAAAACGCGGAAGATACGCGTGGTCGCCTGGTGATGTCTTGTATGACACCGGCCACCGAAGGCACCTTTATTTCTATTGATGACGAAGAAGCGAAACAGTTCCGTGAAAGCGTGGTGGAATGGTTGATGACCAACCACCCGCACGACTGTCCGGTCTGCGAAGAGGGCGGTAACTGCCACCTGCAGGATATGACGGTAATGACCGGTCATAGCTTCCGTCGCTACCGCTTTACTAAGCGTACGCACCGCAATCAGGATTTGGGGCCATTCATCTCTCACGAAATGAACCGCTGCATCGCCTGCTATCGCTGCGTACGTTACTACAAAGATTATGCGGACGGCGCGGATCTGGGCGTGTATGGCGCACATGACAACGTCTATTTTGGTCGTCCGGAAGACGGTACGCTCGAGAGCGAATTCTCCGGTAACCTGGTAGAAATCTGCCCGACCGGTGTGTTCACTGATAAAACGCACTCCGAGCGTTATAACCGTAAATGGGATATGCAGTTTGCGCCGAGCATCTGCCAGCAGTGTTCCATTGGTTGTAACACCAGCCCAGGTGAGCGTTACGGCGAGTTGCGTCGTATCGAAAACCGCTACAACGGTACCGTAAACCACTACTTCCTCTGTGACCGTGGTCGTTTTGGCTACGGTTACGTGAACCTGAAAGACCGTCCGCGTCAGCCGGTACAGCGTCGTGGTGATGACCTGATCACCCTGAACGCTGAGCAGGCGATGCAGGGTGCGGCAGATATTCTGCGTCAGTCGAAGAAAGTGATCGGTATCGGTTCCCCGCGTGCCAGCGTTGAAAGCAACTTCGCGCTGCGTGAACTGGTGGGTGCGGATAACTTCTATACCGGTATCGCCCAGGGTGAGCAGGAACGTCTGCAACTGGCGCTGAGTGTGCTGCGTGACGGCGGTATTCATACCCCGGCACTGCGTGAAATCGAATCTTACGACGCGGTTCTGGTGCTGGGCGAAGATGTGACCCAGACCGGGGCGCGTGTTGCGCTGGCTGTGCGTCAGGCGGTGAAGGGGAAAGCGCGTGAAATGGCAGCGGCACAGAAAGTGGCCGACTGGCAGATCGCCGCAATCCTTAACATTGGCCAGCGTGCCAAACACCCGCTGTTCGTGACCAACGTCGATAACACCCGTCTGGATGATATCGCGGCATGGACCTACCGTGCACCGGTTGAAGATCAGGCGCGTTTAGGTTTCGCTATCGCCCATGCGCTGGATAACAACGCACCGGCGGTTGACGGCATCGACCGTGACCTGCAGAACAAAATTGATGTTATCGTTCAGGCACTGGCCGGGGCGAAGAAACCGCTGATTATTTCCGGCACCAACGCCGGTAGCGCCGAAGTGATTCAGGCTGCTGCTAACGTGGCGAAGGCGCTAAAAGGCCGTGGCGCAGATGTTGGCATCACCATGATTGCCCGCTCTGTTAACAGCATGGGCCTGGGCATGATTGGCGGTGGTTCCCTTGACGATGCGCTGACTGAACTGGAAACAGGTCGTGCTGACGCCGTTGTGGTGCTGGAAAACGATTTGCATCGCCATGCTTCAGCGACTCGCGTAAATGCTGCGCTGGCTAAAGCGCCGCTGGTATTGGTCGTTGACCATCAGCGTACGGCAATTATGGAAAATGCCCATCTGGTGCTTTCCGCCGCTAGCTTTGCCGAAAGCGACGGTACGGTTATCAACAACGAAGGCCGTGCACAGCGTTTCTTCCAGGTCTATGACCCGTCCTATTACGACAGCAACACCATCATGCTGGAAAGCTGGCGCTGGCTGCATTCGCTGCACAGCACCGTACAGAGCCGTGAAGTGGACTGGACGCAGCTCGACCACGTTATCGATGCGGTCGTTGAGAAGCTGCCGCAGCTGGCGGGTATTAAAGATGCCGCACCGGATGCCAGCTTCCGTATTCGTGGGCAGAAACTGGCGCGTGAGCCGCACCGTTACAGTGGTCGTACGGCAATGCGCGCTAACATCAGCGTGCACGAGCCGCGCCAGCCGCAGGATAAAGACACCATGTTCGCCTTCTCGATGGAAGGGAACAACCAGCCGTCTGCACCGCGTTCACAAATTCCGTTTGCCTGGGCACCAGGCTGGAACTCCCCACAGGCGTGGAACAAGTTCCAGGATGAAGTGGGCGGTAAACTGCGTCATGGCGATCCGGGCGTGCGTCTGATTGAAGCATCTGAAGGTGGCCTGGATTACTTCACCACCATTCCGGACAGCTTCAAGGCTCAGGATGGTCAGTGGCGTATCGCACCGTACTACCATCTGTTTGGTAGTGATGAAATGTCCCAGCGTGCACCGGTCTTCCAGACCCGCATGCCGCAGCCGTACATCAAACTCAACCCGGCAGATGCCGCGAAGTTGGGTGTCAATGCCGGCACGCGCGTTTCTTTCAGCTACGATGGCAACACGGTCACGCTGCCGGTTGAAATCGCTGAAGGCTTAACGGCAGGGCAGGTTGGTTTGCCGATGGGCATGCCTGGCATCGCGCCGGTTCTGGCAGGTGCGCGTCTTGAGGATCTGCAGGAGGCACAACAATGAGTTGGATTACACCCGATCTGATTGAGATCCTGCTGAGCATTCTCAAAGCGGTGGTGATCCTGCTGGTGGTGGTCACCTGCGGGGCATTCATGAGCTTTGGCGAACGTCGCCTGCTGGGTCTGTTCCAGAATCGTTACGGACCGAACCGTGTGGGCTGGGGCGGTTCGCTCCAGCTGGTTGCGGACATGATCAAGATGTTCTTTAAAGAAGACTGGATCCCGAAATTCTCGGATCGCGTCATCTTTACTCTGGCACCGATGATCGCCTTCACCTCGCTGCTGCTGGCCTTTGCTATTGTGCCAGTGAGTCCGAACTGGGTGGTTGCTGACCTGAACATCGGGATCTTGTTCTTCCTGATGATGGCAGGCCTCGCGGTCTACGCGGTGCTGTTCGCCGGTTGGTCGAGCAACAACAAATACTCGCTGCTCGGTGCGATGCGTGCGTCTGCGCAGACGCTGAGCTACGAAGTGTTCCTCGGATTGTCCCTGATGGGTGTGGTGGCGCAGGCCGGTTCATTTAACATGACCGACATCGTCAATAACCAGGCCGATATCTGGAACGTTATTCCGCAGTTCTTTGGTTTTGTCACCTTTGCCATCGCGGGCGTAGCGGTGTGTCACCGTCACCCGTTTGACCAGCCAGAAGCCGAGCAGGAACTGGCCGATGGTTACCACATTGAATATTCCGGCATGAAATTCGGTCTGTTCTTTGTGGGCGAGTACATCGGTATCGTCACCATTTCCGCGCTGATGGTTACCTTGTTCTTCGGTGGCTGGCATGGCCCGTTCTTACCGCCATTCGTCTGGTTCGCGCTGAAAACCGCGTTCTTCATGATGATGTTCATTTTGATTCGTGCGTCGTTACCGCGTCCTCGTTATGACCAGGTAATGTCCTTCGGCTGGAAAGTCTGTCTGCCGCTGACGCTCGTCAACTTGCTGGTAACGGCGGCTGTCATTCTCTGGCAGGCGCAATAAGGGACACAAAGACCATGACCTTAAAAGAATTGTTAGTAGGCTTCGGCACCCAGGTACGTAGTATCTGGATGATCGGCCTGCATGCGTTCGCAAAACGCGAAACGCAGATGTACCCGGAAGAGCCGGTCTATCTACCGCCCCGTTTTCGTGGTCGTATCGTACTGACCCGTGATCCAGACGGTGAAGAGCGCTGCGTTGCCTGTAACTTGTGTGCGGTAGCGTGTCCGGTTGGCTGTATCTCTTTGCAAAAAGCAGAGACGAAAGATGGCCGCTGGTATCCGGAGTTTTTCCGCATTAACTTCTCACGCTGCATTTTCTGTGGTCTGTGCGAAGAAGCCTGTCCGACAACGGCTATTCAGCTGACTCCAGATTTCGAGCTGGGTGAATACAAGCGCCAGGACCTGGTTTACGAGAAAGAGGATCTGCTGATCTCCGGTCCGGGCAAATACCCGGAATATAACTTCTACCGGATGGCAGGTATGGCAATCGACGGCAAAGATAAAGGCGAAGCAGAGAACGAAGCTAAGCCTATCGACGTCAAGAGCCTGTTACCGTAAGGAGAGGGGCAATGGAGTTCGCTTTTTATATCTGTGGCCTGATAGCCATTCTCGCAACCTTGCGGGTGATCACCCACACCAATCCGGTACACGCACTGCTGTACCTGATTATTTCGCTGCTGGCGATTTCTGGGGTGTTCTTCTCGTTAGGCGCTTACTTCGCGGGTGCGCTGGAAATTATCGTCTACGCGGGTGCCATCATGGTGCTGTTCGTGTTCGTGGTGATGATGCTCAACCTGGGCGGTTCTGAAATCGAACAGGAACGTCAGTGGCTGAAACCGCAGGTGTGGATTGGCCCGGCGATTTTGTCGGCCATCATGCTGGTGGTGATTGTGTATGCCATCCTGGGTGTTAACGATCAGGGCATCGACGGTACGCCAATTAGTGCGAAAGCTGTCGGCATTTCCCTGTTTGGACCTTATGTTCTGGCGGTTGAACTGGCTTCGATGCTGCTGTTGGCGGGTCTGGTTGTGGCCTTCCACGTCGGTCGCGAAGAACGTTCCGGTGAAGTGCTGAGTAATCGCACTGATGACCGCGCGAAAAGAAAAACGGAGGAGCACGCATGATCCCCTTACAACATGGACTGATCCTCGCGGCTGTCTTATTCGTACTGGGTTTAACTGGTCTGGTTATCCGCCGCAATCTGCTGTTTATGCTGATTGGGCTGGAAATCATGATTAACGCCTCCGCGCTGGCCTTCGTGGTCGCCGGAAGCTACTGGGGCCAGACCGATGGTCAGGTGATGTACATTCTTGCCATCAGCCTCGCGGCTGCTGAAGCGAGCATTGGACTTGCGCTGCTGCTGCAACTTCATCGCCGTCGCCAGAACCTGAACATCGATTCAGTAAGTGAGATGCGTGGATGAACATGCTTGCCTTAACCATTATTCTGCCATTTATTGGCTTTGTATTACTGGCGTTCTCTCGCGGTCGTTGGTCAGAGAATCTGTCCGCAACCGTGGGCGTCGGGTCGATTGGCCTGGCGGCGCTGGTGACCGCGTTTGTTGGTGTTGACTTCTTTGCGAATGGTCAACAGGCCTACAGCCAGCCGCTGTGGACGTGGATGTCGGTCGGCGACTTCAACATCGGTTTTAACCTGGTGTTGGACGGCCTGTCGCTGACTATGCTCTCGGTGGTAACCGGCGTTGGTTTCCTGATCCACATGTTCGCCTCCTGGTACATGCGCGGGGAAGAGGGCTACTCTCGTTTCTTCGCCTACACCAACCTGTTTATCGCCAGCATGGTGGTTCTGGTACTGGCGGATAACCTGCTGCTGATGTATCTCGGCTGGGAAGGCGTGGGGCTGTGCTCCTATCTGCTGATCGGTTTCTATTATACCGATCCGAAGAATGGCGCAGCGGCAATGAAAGCCTTCGTGGTAACCCGTGTCGGTGACGTATTCCTCGCCTTCGCACTGTTTATCCTCTACAACGAGCTGGGTACGCTGAATTTCCGCGAAATGGTGGAACTGGCGCCTGCGCACTTTGCAGACGGTAACAACATGCTGATGTGGGCAACCCTGATGCTGCTGGGCGGTGCGGTGGGTAAATCTGCGCAGCTGCCGTTGCAGACCTGGCTTGCAGACGCGATGGCGGGCCCGACGCCTGTTTCCGCGCTTATCCACGCCGCGACGATGGTTACCGCCGGTGTCTACCTGATTGCACGTACCCACGGTCTGTTCCTGATGACCCCGGAAATTCTGCATCTGGTAGGGATTATTGGTGCTATCACGCTGGTGCTGGCAGGGTTTGCCGCGCTGGTCCAAACCGACATCAAACGTGTGCTCGCTTACTCCACCATGAGCCAGATTGGCTACATGTTCCTGGCGCTGGGCGTACAGGCATGGGATGCGGCGATTTTCCACCTGATGACGCATGCCTTCTTTAAAGCGCTGCTGTTCCTGGCATCCGGCTCGGTTATCCTGGCCTGCCATCACGAACAGAACATCTTCAAGATGGGCGGCCTGCGTAAGTCTATTCCGCTGGTGTATCTTTGCTTCCTGATTGGTGGCGCGGCGCTGTCGGCTCTGCCGCTGATTACCGCAGGCTTCTTCAGTAAGGATGAGATTCTGGCCGGTGCGATGGCGAACGGTCATATCAATCTGATGGTTGCAGGTCTGGTCGGTGCGTTCATGACCTCTCTGTACACCTTCCGTATGATTTTCATCGTGTTCCACGGTAAAGAACAAATTCACGCTCACGCAGGGAAGGGGATTACCCATCATCTGCCGCTGATTGTGCTGATGATCCTGTCCACCTTCGTTGGTGCGCTGATTGTGCCGCCGCTGCAGGGTGTTCTGCCTGCAACGACCGAGCTGCCGCATGGTCGTGTCATGACGCTGGAAATTACCTCCGGTATCGTCGCGATTGCGGGCATCCTGATCGCAGCATGGCTGTGGCTGGGTAAACGTACGCTGGTGACGTCGATTGCCAACAGTGCGCCAGGCCGTCTGCTGGGGACCTGGTGGTATAACGCCTGGGGCTTTGACTGGCTGTACGACAAAGTGTTCGTTAAGCCGTTCCTCGGCATCGCCTGGCTGCTGAAACGCGATCCGCTGAACGCAATGATGAACATCCCGGCTATCCTTTCCCGCTTTGCAGGTAAAGGCCTGCTGTTAAGCGAGAACGGCTATCTGCGCTGGTATGTGGCATCAATGAGCATTGGCGCTGTCGTTGTGCTGGCACTGTTGATGGTACTGCGTTGAGTTTGTTGGCTGGATGAACGATTGCCGGATGGCGCTTCGCTTATCCGGCCTACAAACCCAAAAATAATTTTTAGAATTCGTTGAAAATCTGTTCCTGAAGTACAGGCGTCATCGGCGAAGTCAGACCGAATACCGCCAGCGCAGAGCAACCGGAGCGTACTGAAGTACGTGAGGATTGCGAGCACTGCCGGGATTTGGGCTGACGAGTGAGACAGCCTGAGCAGGAGTAAATATAAGGGACATACTTAGCTATGTTATTACCCTGGTTGATATTAATCCCCTTTATCGGTGGCTTCCTGTGCTGGCAGACCGAACGCTTTGGCGTGAAGGTGCCGCGCTGGATAGCGCTGATTACCATGGGGCTGACGCTGGCGCTTGGCCTGCAACTGTGGTTGCAGGGTGGCTATTCACTGACGCAATCCGCTGGCATTCCGCAGTGGCAGTCTGAGTTTATCCTGCCGTGGATCCCGCGTTTCGGCATCTCTATTCACTTAGCAATCGACGGTTTATCGCTGCTGATGGTAGTGCTGACCGGTCTGCTCGGTGTTCTGGCGGTACTGTGCTCCTGGAATGAAATCGAAAAATACCAGGGCTTCTTCCACCTGAACCTGATGTGGATTCTGGGCGGCGTTATCGGCGTGTTCCTTGCCATCGACATGTTCCTGTTCTTCTTCTTCTGGGAAATGATGCTGGTGCCGATGTACTTCCTGATCGCGTTGTGGGGGCATAAAGCCTCTGACGGTAAAACGCGTATCACGGCGGCGACCAAGTTCTTCATTTATACCCAGGCGAGTGGTCTGGTGATGTTGATTGCCATCCTGGCGCTGGTGTTTGTGCACTATAAAGCGACCGGTGTGTGGACCTTCAACTATGAAGAGCTGCTGAATACCCCGATGTCCCACGGTGTGGAATATCTGCTGATGCTGGGCTTCTTCATCGCGTTTGCGGTGAAAATGCCGGTGGTTCCGCTGCATGGCTGGTTGCCAGATGCGCACTCCCAGGCACCGACCGCAGGTTCCGTTGACCTGGCGGGGATTTTGCTGAAAACCGCGGCTTACGGCCTGCTGCGCTTTTCTCTGCCACTGTTCCCTAACGCGTCGGCGGAGTTCGCACCTATCGCGATGTGGCTGGGCGTTATCGGTATCTTCTACGGCGCGTGGATGGCCTTTAATCAGTACGATATCAAACGTCTGATTGCCTACACCTCCGTATCGCACATGGGCTTCGTACTGATTGCTATCTACACCGGCAGCCAGCTGGCGTACCAGGGTGCGGTTATCCAGATGATCGCTCACGGTCTGTCCGCAGCCGGTCTGTTCATTCTGTGTGGACAGTTGTACGAACGTCTGCACACGCGTGATATGCGTATGATGGGCGGCCTGTGGGGCAAAATGAAATGGTTGCCTGCACTGTCCATGTTCTTCGCCGTTTGTACGCTGGGTATGCCGGGTACAGGTAACTTTGTTGGCGAATTCATGATTCTGTTCGGCAGCTACCAGGTGGTTCCGGTCATTACGGTGATCTCAACCTTTGGTCTGGTGTTTGCTTCTGTATACTCGCTGGCGATGCTGCATCGCGCTTACTTTGGTAAGGCGAAAAGCCAGATTGCCAGTGTTGAACTGCCAGGGATGTCGCTGCGTGAGCTGTTTATCATCCTGTTGCTGGTTGTGCTTCTGGTACTGCTTGGCTTCTATCCGCAGCCGATTCTGGATACCTCGCATTCTGCGATGAGCAACATCCAGCAGTGGTTTGTTAATTCCGTTACTACTACAAGGCCGTAAATCGCCATGACAATAACTCCACAACACCTGATTGCGCTGCTACCGCTGCTGATCGTCGGCTTGACGGTGGTGGTTGTGATGCTCTCCATTGCGTGGCGACGCAATCACTTCCTCAATGCCACGCTGTCGGTCATTGGGCTTAACGCCGCGCTGGTTTCGCTCTGGTTTGTTGGCCAGGCGGGCGCCATGGACGTCACCCCGCTGATGCGGGTTGACGGTTTCGCTATGCTCTACACCGGGCTGGTGCTGCTGGCGAGCCTTGCCACCTGTACCTTCGCTTACCCGTGGCTGGAAGGCTACGACGACAACCGGGAAGAGTTCTACCTGCTGGTGCTGATTGCCGCGCTGGGTGGAATTCTGCTCGCCAATGCTAACCATCTGGCGGCGCTTTTCCTCGGTATCGAACTGATTTCTTTGCCGCTGTTTGGCCTGGTCGGTTATGCCTTCCGTCAGAAGCGTTCACTGGAAGCCAGTATCAAGTACACCATCCTGTCTGCCGCAGCGTCTTCCTTCCTGCTGTTTGGTATGGCGCTGGTGTACGCACAGTCCGGCAACCTGTCGTTCGTTGCGCTTGGTAAGAGCCTCGGCGACGGCATGCTGCATGAGCCGCTGCTGCTGGCGGGCTTCGGTCTGATGATCGTGGGCCTCGGCTTTAAACTCTCGCTGGTTCCGTTCCACCTGTGGACGCCAGACGTATACCAGGGTGCTCCGGCCCCGGTTTCCACCTTCCTGGCGACGGCGAGCAAAATCGCTATCTTCGGCGTGGTGATGCGTCTGTTCCTGTATGCGCCGGTTGGCGACAGTGAAGCGGTACGTATCGTGCTGGGCGTGATTGCCTTTGCTTCCATCATCTTCGGTAACCTGATGGCGCTGAGCCAGACCAATATCAAACGTCTGCTCGGTTACTCTTCTATCTCTCACCTCGGCTACCTGCTGGTGGCGCTGATTGCTCTGCAGAGCGGCGAGATGTCGATGGAAGCGGTTGGCGTTTACCTGGCCGGTTATCTGTTCAGCAGCCTCGGCGCGTTCGGTGTGGTCAGCCTGATGTCCAGCCCGTACCGTGGTCCGGATGCAGATTCTCTGTTCTCCTACCGTGGTCTGTTCTGGCATCGTCCGATCCTCGCGGCAGTGATGACGGTGATGATGCTGTCTCTGGCGGGTATCCCGATGACGCTGGGCTTTATCGGTAAGTTCTATGTACTGGCCGTCGGTGTGCAGGCTAACCTGTGGTGGCTGGTTGCCGCTGTGGTGGTCGGCTCCGCGATTGGTTTGTACTACTACCTGCGCGTTGCTGTGAGCCTGTACCTGAGCGCACCGCAGCAACTGAACCGCGATGCACCGTCTAACTGGCAGTACAGCGCGGGCGGTATCGTGGTGCTGATCTCTGCACTGCTGGTGCTGGTGCTGGGTATCTATCCGCAACCGCTGATCAGTATCGTGCAGTTGGCGGCACCGCTGATGTAAGTGACACGCTGAAACGAAAAAACCCGCCTCGGCGGGTTTTTTTATGGGAGCAAGGCTATCAGGCGGAAAGCTGACGGCTCACCAAAGGACCACTAACATCTTTTGCTGCGCGCTCCATCACTTCCTGAATCACAGAAGATAATTCGTTGACCTCGAATTTTGCCACGTAGCCATCGGCCTTAACCCGGCGAACGTGATCTTCGTTGGCGCTACCGGACAGTGAAGAGTGGATGACAACCGGGATCTTCTTCAGACGCTCGTCGGTTTTAATCTTACGGGTCAGTGTGAAACCGTCCATCTCCGGCATTTCCAGATCGGTAAGCACCAGGGCGATTTTCTCGCTGACAGGCTTACCCTCCGCTTGTGCCTCTTCGGAGAGTTGCTGAATTTTGTCCCAGGCATCTTTGCCGGTGACATGCATCAGATGCGGAATTTCCATCGCGTTCAGTCCTTTCTCCAGCATCGCCCTGGCAACTTTGGAGTCTTCCGCAACAATGGCTACCGCACCTGGCGTGATATTGAATTTGCTGGTTTTCAGGTCGGTTGCACGCAAATCGTGGTTGGACGGCACAATGTCATACAGGATCTGTTCGACATCAAGCACCAGCGCCAAATTGTTGGTTTCTTTGTCGTCGTCCAGACAAGCAATACTGGTGATGTACCGACCATTGACGGCTTTCTCCGCAGTGTGCACCTGCTGCCAGTCGAGGCGCATAATGTTCTCTACTGACTCCACCGCAAATGCCTGTACGCTGCGGGCGTACTCTGTGATCAACAGGATATTAAGCCCGGTTTCGGGTTTACATCCGGCGACAGCAGGCAGGTCGATCACCGGAATCACTTGGTCCCGGATATTCACCATGCCTAACAGCGGAGCCTTCATGCCGGCAGGGCGTGTAAATGTCGGCATCGGAACGATTTCACGGAGTTTGAAAACGTTGATGCCAAACAGCTCTGATTTCTGCTCTTCAACCGATTTGCCGAGGCGAAACAGCAGCAGCTCAAAGCGGTTAGACAAGGTTAGATTGGTCCTGTCATCAATATCTTTCTGGAAATTGTTCATCCTGTCCTCAGTGTGAAAGCCAGCCTTTCCACTGTTATCGGCATTGAGGCGGAAAAATAAAGCGTTAAACGGTGAAAATGGCGAAATCGTGAGCCAGTTCCGTTGCCGGGAACAGCGCTCTGCACTCTTCAAGTAACCGTTGGCAGCCCTTTGCATCGTAGCGGGAGCTGACGTGGGTCATGATGAGTCTGCCCACACCGGCGTCCCGTGCCAGCTGTGCGGCCTGCCGGGTGGAGCTATGCCCGCGGCTGTTGGCTTTCTCCTCCATGGACGAATCCAGCGTGGTTTCATGTACCATCACGTCCACCCCTTTTGCCAGTTCGATAGCGCTCGCACAGGGTCCGGTATCACCGAAAATGGCGACGGACTTTCCCTTAATCGCCGGGGCGAGAAAATCGGCCCCGCTAATGGTGCGCCCGTCTTCCAGCACGATAGTTTTTCCCGCTTTGAGATCCTGAAAACAAGGGCCTGGTTTAACGCCTGCCGCTTTGAGCGCGTTGGCATCAAGCGCACCGGGTTTGTCGTGTTCTTCAACACGAAAACCGTAGCACTCCAGCGGATGTTCCAGTTGAAACGCGGTCACTTTGCGCAGGCCGTCATCCACAATCTCACCGGCGGTGATTTCTACAATATCCAGCGGGTAATCGGTCCAGGAGCCGCTTAGTCGCAAGGCTGTTTCGGTAAATTCTCGTAACCCTTTCGGGCCATAAAGCGTCAATGGCTGGACGTTTCCCGCCATTGAACGGCTGCACAGCAACCCCGGCAAACCAAAAAGGTGATCGCCATGCAGATGACTGATAAAAATACGATCAAGTTTGCCCGGGTTGAACGGGGTGCTAAGCATTTGATGCTGCGTCCCTTCGCCGCAATCAAAAAGCCACAAACCTGCCTGAGTAGGGTGTTGCAGATTCAGTAATATTGCCGTTACATTGCGAGAACGTGTGGGAACTCCCGCAGACGTACCTAAAAATAGTAATTCCATCTTTACGTTACACTTTTCGCCATTAATGAGGCAGGGTGTTCAGGTTATCACAACAAAGGGGCAGACAATGATCCACTGGCAAGATCTCCATCATGCAAAGCTGAGTGTTCAGGAGCTGTATGCCATTCTTCAGCTTCGCTGCGCGGTATTTGTTGTTGAGCAGCAATGTCCGTATCAGGACGTGGATGGCGACGACTTAGTCGGCGAGAACCGTCACATTCTGGGATGGCATAATGATGAACTGGTGGCGTATGCGAGGATTCTGAAAAGTGACGATGATCTGGAGCCGGTAGTGATTGGCCGGGTGATTGTCAGCGAAGCGCTACGCGGCGAAAAATTGGGACAGCAGTTAATGACGCAAACGCTGGCCTCCTGTACGCAGCATTGGCCGCATAAGGCGTTATACCTGGGGGCCCAGGCGCATCTGCAATCGTTTTATGCAAAATTTGGTTTTGTTCCAGTCACGGAGATCTATGACGAAGATGGTATTCCACACATCGGCATGGCGCGTGAGGGTCATCAAGCGTAAACAGCCCCTGTCGTCTATAGTTAGCGGGTACGTCAATAGAAAGGGAGAATATAATGTCTTTTCATTCTTACGAATCACGTATTGATGACGATTTGGAATTGTTGAGCGAAACGCTGGCAGAAGTGCTACGTTCTTCCGGCGATCCTGCCGACCAGAAGTACCTTGAGTTGAAAGCGCGGGCTGAGCAGGCGTTAGAAGAGGTGAGAAACCGCGTTAGTCACGCCTCTGACAGTTACTATTATCGAGCAAAGCAGGCAGTTTGCCGGGCAGATGACTATGTACACGAAAAACCCTGGCGTGGGATCGGCGTGGGGGCGACAGTTGGTTTAGTGATGGGATTATTGCTGGCACGGCGATAAATATAGCGCTGTCATCGCACTCCCTATACGGGGGTACTGCTTTTTCTGCTCAGTACCCCGTATAATGAGAGGTTTTTAACAGGGAGAGGTCCGCGTGCATTCAATCACTACTGCGCTGGAAAATCTGATGCGCATATTGTCGCAAGAGATACCGGCAGCACCTGGCATTCGTATTTACGACATACCTTTCCCACTGAACGATGCTTTTGACGCTTTAGGATGGCTGGCCAGCCAGCCCGTCTGGCCTCAGTTTTACTGGCAGCAACGTAACGGCGATGAAGAAGCGGCTGTGCTGGGCGCCGTTGCGACATTCACCTCACTGGAATCCGCCCAACGGTTTTTACGCCAACATGATAATCACCCCGAACTGCGTGTCTGGGGCCTGAATGCGTTTGAGCCGCAGCGCGGTAATTTATTGCTGCCTCGCCTGGAATGGCGACGCTGTGCCGGGGTTGCGACCTTACGACTACATCTGTATAGCGACGTGTCGTTGCGTGAAGATGCCGCGCAGGCCGCTGCATTTATTTCAACACTTGCGCAGGTAAAACCGCTTCCCGCATTGCGTTTGTTTTTGACGGGAGAACAGCACTGGCCGGATAAAGACGGTTGGGTTCACCTTATTGAGCTTGCCACGCAGACCATTGCTGAGGAAGAACTCGACAAAGTGGTGCTGGCGCGTGCGACCGATTTACAGTTTTCTCAGCCAGTTAATGCCGCGGCTGTTATGGCCTCCAGTCGTCGTTTAAATCTCAACTGTTACCACTTCTATATGGCGTTTTCCGCCGAATCTGCTTTTCTTGGCTCTTCCCCTGAACGTCTGTATAGACGGCGTGACACGGCACTGCGCACTGAGGCGCTGGCCGGAACAGTCGCCAATCACCCTGACGATCATCGCGCCTGGCAGCTTGGTGAATGGCTGATGAAGGACGATAAAAATCAGCGTGAGAACATGTTGGTGGTGGAAGATATTTGCCAACGGCTGCAAAACTGTACGCAAACCCTCGATGTCCTGCCGCCGCAGGTACTCAGACTGCGCAAAGTACAGCATCTGCGCCGCTGTATCTGGACTGCGCTCAATCAGGCGGACGATACACTTTGTCTGGTACAGCTACAACCTACTGCAGCCGTAGCGGGTATTCCGCGCGAGCTGGCGCGTGAATTTATTCAACATAATGAACCCTTTGAACGCGAGTGGTATGCCGGTTCCGCGGGTTACCTTTCATTGCGTCAGAGCGAGTTTTGCGTGTCATTACGTTCAGCGAAAATTAGCGCAAACGTCGTACGCCTGTATGCCGGGGCGGGGATCGTGCGCGGTTCAGATCCTGAGCAAGAATGGCAAGAAATAGATAATAAAGCGGCAGGGTTACGTACTTTATTACAGATGGAAGGATAGTGATTTCGTGTATATTCCCGACTCATATCAAAAATCCATTTATTCGATTCTTTATACTGTGTCGCAATATTGATACCGGACAATCTCATGTCAGTAAGCGCATTTAACCGACGCTGGGCGGCGGTCATTCTGGAAGCACTCACTCGCCACGGCGTCAGGCATGTTTGCATTGCCCCTGGCTCTCGTTCGACGCCGTTAACTTTAGCGGCAGCGGAAAATCCCGCTTTCATTCATCATACCCATTTTGACGAGCGCGGACTGGGACATCTCGCCTTAGGCCTGGCGAAAGTCAGCAGGCAACCTGTTGCCGTTATTGTCACCTCTGGTACGGCGGTAGCGAATTTGTATCCGGCGCTGATTGAAGCCGGACTGACCGGTGAAAAACTGATTTTACTCACCGCTGACAGACCGCCTGAGCTTATTGACTGTGGCGCTAACCAGGCGATTCGTCAGGCCGGCATGTTTGCGTCACATCCGTCGCAAACGCTCTCTTTACCGCGTCCGACGCAGGACATTCCGGCAAGCTGGCTGGTGTCTACCCTCGATAACGCTCTGGCCTCACTGCACAGCGGTGCGGTACACATTAACTGCCCGTTTGCGGAGCCGCTGTATGGCGAGATGGACGACACGGGCATTGAGTGGCAGCAGCGCCTGGGCGACTGGTGGCAGGATGGCAAACCCTGGTTGCGCGAAGCGCGTCGGCTGGAAAGCGACAAACAGCGCGACTGGTTCTTCTGGCGGCAAAAACGTGGTGTGGTACTTGCCGGGCGCATGAGCGCCGAAGAGGGCAAAAAAGTTGCGCTCTGGGCGCAGACGTTAGGCTGGCCACTCATTGGTGATGTGCTGTCGCAAACCGGACAGCCGTTGCCCTGCGCCGATCTGTGGCTGGGGAACGCGAAAGCGGTCGCTGAATTAGAGCAGGCGCAGATTGTGGTGCAGCTCGGCAGTAGTCTGACCGGTAAACGTCTGCTGCAATGGCAGGCTAGCTGCGATCCGCAGGAATACTGGATTGTCGATAATATCGAAGGACGTCTGGATCCGGCTCATCATCGTGGACGCCGGCTGGTGGCAAAAGTGGGCGACTGGCTGGAGCTGCATCCGGCAGAGAAACGCCAGCCCTGGTGTGTGGAGATCCCGCGGCTGGCGCAACAGGCATGGCAAGCGGTAGAAGCCCGCCGCGACACGTTTGGCGAAGCACAGCTGGCGCACCGTATTCGCGAGTATCTGCCAGAGCAGGGACAGTTGTTCGTGGGGAACAGCCTGGTTGTACGGTTGATTGACGCGCTGTCTCAGCTTCCGGCAGGTTTCCCGGTTTACAGCAATCGCGGTGCGAGCGGCATTGACGGTCTGCTATCAACGGCGGCAGGCGTACAGCGTGCCAGTGCGAAATCGACGCTGGCTATTGTTGGCGATTTATCCGCGCTGTATGACCTGAATGCGCTGGCGCTTTTGCGCCAGGTTTCCGCACCGTTTGTCCTGATTGTGGTGAATAATAACGGCGGACAGATTTTCTCCCTGCTGCCGACGCCAGCAAGCGAGCGCGAACGGTTCTATCTGATGCCGCAGAACGTCCATTTTGAGCATGCCGCGGCTATGTTTGACCTCAAATATCACCGCCCGGAGAACTGGGCGCAACTGGAGAGCGCGCTGACGAACGCCTGGCGTACTCCGGTGGCAACGGTGATTGAGCTGGTAGTGAATGAAACTGACGGGGCGCAAACCCTGCAGCAACTACTGGCGCAGGTAAGTCATCTATGATCCTGCACGCGCAGGCAAATATGGGTCAGGTGGATTTCCCCTGGCTGGTTTTCCTGCACGGATTTTCCGGCGATCGCCGGGAATGGCAGGCGGTCGGTGAAGCATTCCCGGACTATTCGCGGTTGTATATCGACCTGCCTGGCCACGGCGGTTCTGCTGATATCAGTGTGAACGGATTCGATGACGTCAGCGATTTGTTGCGTAACACGCTGCTTAGTTACAACATACTTAACTACTGGCTGGTGGGATATTCCCTTGGCGGCAGAGTCGCAATGATGGCGGCCTGTCAGGGGATGCCGGGACTCTGCGGTCTGGTTGTTGAAGGTGGGCACCCTGGCTTACAACATGAAGATGAGCGCGTTCAGCGTCGTCTTTCAGATGGTCGTTGGGCCGCACGTTTTCGCCGTGAGCCGTTGCACGATGTGTTTAATGACTGGTACCAGCAACCGGTTTTCGCTTCGCTGGATGCGACCGAAAGAGAGGCGCTGGTCGCTTTACGCTGCCAGAATAAGGGTGAAACGTTGGCGGCAATGTTGGAAGCTACCTCGTTGGCCGTACAACCTGATTTACGTGTGCAACTGAAAACGCGCACATTTCCGTTTTATTATTTATGTGGTGAACGTGACGATAAATTCCGCGCTCTGGCGGCGGAAATATCCGTACCGAACCATGTGATTCGTAACGCCGGACACAACGCGCATCGGGACAATCCCGCTGGCGTGGTGGACTGTCTGGCTCAGATTCTGCGTCGCTGACTATAGGACATTTTATGATCTATCCTGATGAAACAATGCTTTACGCACCGGTAGAATGGCTCGACTGCTCTGAAGGCTACACCGACATTCGCTATGAGAAATCCACCGACGGTATCGCAAAAATCACCATTAATCGTCCGCAGGTACGCAATGCTTTCCGTCCTGTCACCGTCAAAGAGATGATTCAGGCGCTGGCGGATGCGCGCTATGATGACAATATTGGCGTGATTATTCTGACCGGTGCGGGCGATAAAGCGTTCTGCGCGGGTGGCGATCAGAAAGTACGTGGCGATTACGGCGGATACCAGGATGACTCCGGCGTGCATCATCTGAACGTGCTGGACTTCCAGCGTCAGATTCGTACCTGTCCGAAACCGGTTGTCGCGATGGTGGCAGGGTATTCCATCGGTGGTGGCCATGTGCTGCACATGATGTGCGACCTGACCATTGCGGCTGAAAACGCCATTTTTGGTCAGACTGGCCCGAAAGTCGGTTCTTTCGACGGCGGATGGGGTGCGTCCTACATGGCGCGTATCGTCGGTCAGAAAAAAGCACGTGAAATCTGGTTCCTGTGCCGTCAATACGATGCAAAACAGGCGCTGGATATGGGCCTGGTCAATACCGTGGTTCCGCTGGTCGATCTGGAAAAAGAGACGGTGCGCTGGTGTCGTGAAATGCTGCAAAACAGCCCGATGGCGCTGCGTTGCCTGAAAGCTGCACTGAATGCCGACTGCGATGGTCAGGCGGGTCTGCAGGAACTGGCCGGTAACGCGACCATGCTGTTCTACATGACTGAAGAAGGTCAGGAAGGCCGTAACGCCTTTAACCAGAAACGCCAGCCTGACTTCAGCAAATTCAAACGGAATCCGTAATGCGTAGCGCGCAGGTATACCGTTGGCAGATCCCCATGGACGCGGGGGTGATTTTGCGTGACAGGCGGTTAAAAACGCGTGACGGGCTGTACGTTTGTCTTCGTGACGGCGAGCGCGAAGGGTGGGGAGAGATCTCTCCACTACCGGGCTTCAGCCAGGAAACCTGGGAAGAGGCGCAAACTGCGCTGCTGGCCTGGGTCAACGGTTGGCTGCAGGGGGATTCATCCTTGCCACAGCTGCCTGCCGTTGCATTTGGTGTTAGCTGTGCGCTGGCCGAGCTTGCGGGTACGTTGCCTGAGGCGGCGGACTATCGTGCTGCGCCGTTGTGTACAGGTGATCCTGACGATCTGGTGCTGCAACTGGCAGACATGCCTGGCGAGAAAGTTGCGAAGGTAAAAGTCGGTCTGTATGAAGCTGTTCGCGACGGTATGGTCGTCAACCTGTTGCTGGAGGCGATCCCGGAACTGCACCTGCGGCTCGATGCCAATCGTGCGTGGACGCCGCTGAAAGCCCAGCAGTTTGCGAAATATGTCAATCCTGAGTATCGCGGGCGCATTGCCTTCCTCGAAGAGCCGTGTAAAACCCGTGATGATTCCCGCGCGTTCTCACGTGAAACAGGGATTGCCATTGCCTGGGATGAAAGTCTGCGTGAAGCCGATTTCACCTTTATGGCCGAAGAGGGCGTGAAGGCTGTCGTCATCAAGCCTACGCTGACGGGTAGCCTCGACAAGGTGCGTGAGCAGGTTGCAGCCGCACACGCGCTCGGTCTCACCGCCGTGATCAGCTCCTCTATCGAATCGAGCCTGGGCTTAACCCAGCTGGCGCGCATTGCTGCCTGGTTGACGCCACAGACTATCCCTGGTCTGGATACGCTCAACCTGATGCAATGCCAGCAGGTACGCTCGTGGCCAGGCAGTACGTTGCCGTGCATTGAGGTTGATGCGCTGGAACGATTGCTATGACCCAGTGGGAAATGCCCGATGGCGCAAGCGCATCGGGCCTGGAGCGATTGTCCGATACGCCTGATTTTACTGACTGGCCGTGGCGTCACTGGCGACAGGCTCGTGCGGACGCGACAGCCTTACGCCTCAACGATGAGGTGTTAAGCTGGGGCGAACTCTGTGCACGAGTCGATCGTCTGGCAAGCGGCTTTGCGGCTCAAGGGGTGGAAGAGGACGATGGCATATTGCTCCGCGCCTGGAATCATCCCCGTCCGCTGCTGGCCTGGCTGGCATTGTTGCAGTGCGGGGCACGAATTTTACCTGTGAACCCGCAGTTGCCACAGTCGTTGCTGGATGTGTTAATTCCGGATCTGACGCTGCGTTTTGCGCTGGATCTGGAAGGCGAAAGTCCGCTTCCGGGCCTGACACCGCTGCGGATGTTGGAACAGTCTGGCGAGCATGCTGCCGTCTGGTTGCCTCAGCGCTTGAGCACAATGACGTTAACCTCCGGCTCAACCGGACTGCCTAAAGCGGCGGTACATACTTGTCAGGCGCATTTGGCGAGTGCGCAGGGGGTGCTGTCACTGATGCCATTTGGCGAAGACGATGATTGGCTGCTCTCGCTACCGTTATTTCACGTTTCCGGTCAGGGGATAATGTGGCGCTGGTTGTTTGCGGGCGCACGTATGACCGTGCGCGATAAGCAACCGTTAGAGCAGATGCTGGCGGGTTGTACCCATGCTTCGCTGGTTCCCACGCAGCTTTGGCGACTGTTGGTCAATAACACACCGGTATCGCTAAAGGCCGTGTTGCTGGGCGGTGCAGCGATTCCTGTTGAATTGACTGAACAAGCGCGTGAGCAGGGTATTCGCTGCTGGTGCGGTTACGGGTTAACAGAATTTGCCTCCACGGTTTGTGCGAAAGAAGCTGATGGTAAGGCAGATGTCGGCTCTGCACTACCGGGCAGAGAAGTCAGGATTGTTGATGATGAAGTCTGGCTTCGTGCCGCCAGCATGGCGCAAGGTTACTGGCGTAACGGACAGCTTTATCCGCTGGTTAATGCGCAAGGCTGGTTTGCCACCCGCGATCGCGGCATCGTGCATGATGGCAAGTTAACCATTGTCGGGCGGATGGACAACCTGTTTTTTAGTGGCGGAGAAGGGATCCAGCCGGAAGAGGTGGAGCGCGTTATTATATCGCATCCCCATGTTCTGCAAGCTTTTATTGTGCCAATAGAAGATGAAGAGTTTGGCCATCGCCCCGTTGCGGTTGTGGAGTACGATGCCGAAGTCGGAAGTATTGATCTGGCAGAATGGGTGAAAGATAAGCTGGCACGTTTCCAGCAACCCGTTCGTTGGATAACCTTACCCGCAGAATTGAAAAGCGGCGGTATTAAGATTTCTCGCCGGGCGCTGCTGGAGTGGGTCCGTACCCGCGGTAAAGCTTAAGAAAACATTAAATTTATCTCGCATAATTGCCATTCCTGGGCCATTGTCCTTTGGTTTATCTGCTAAAGTGTAACCTATTGTGAAAATCAATAGCAAAAGGTGCGCTATGGAATGGCATGTGAAGAAGTCTTGCTGTAACCAAAAAGCAGGGAGGCTCTATATTGTACTTTGTGATACCGGTGGTTCGTTGAAAATGCTGGCTGAAGCGCAAGCCTGCGAGCGTGTAAAAGTCGGCGATCTGCTGTCACCGCTAAAAGATGCCCAGTATTGTATTAACCGTGACACATCGCGAGTGATTAAAATCATTGATGCCAGACAGTATCTCTGCGAAGAATGGGAGCGTCTGCGACAACTGTCTGACGATAATTGATCTCAGGGCGTGTGTTGGCGGGCAGGTAAGAATATGGTCATTAATCCCGCCATAATACACAGCACACCCACCAGGGCTTTTACTGAGAAGGTTCCTTGCCAGCCTGGTAAAATCATTGATGCGATCCACACCAGCACATAGCTGAGGCTGAGCAAGGCATAGGCTTTGCTCAGCGCGAGCTGATGCAGGGCTTTATGCCAGCACATCACTGACAGTAAATAACCTACCAGCCCGCCATACAAGGCGAATGCGCTGCTGCTGGTTGAAAAAACGGCGGAGATAAACGCCAGCGGTTGCAGCATGGGTGGCAGATTATCCATCGCGTAACCCAGACTTAGCTGAGCAACCGACGTAATAATCACGCTACACAGCCCCCAAAAGATGCCCATTACACCGCGCTCCCAAGAATAAAGATGCCGGTGATGAGTAGCCCAACCCCCAGCCAGTGACGCGTTGTGACGGGTTCGCGCCAGATTTTCCATGCTGCCAGCGTGACCCATACAAAGTTCAGGCTTAGCATCGGGTAGGCGATACCGACGGGAATATTCTGCAATACTGCCAGCCAGAGCAGCATGGCCAGTCCCAGACAGGCCAGCGCCAGACCAATCCACTGCGCGATATAG
>NZ_JANEWL010000058.1:0-28894 GCF_028069815.1 Citrobacter sp. Awk 2 | reverse complement strand
CGTCCATCTGCGCAGCACCGGTGATCATGTTTTTAACATAGTCGGCGTGGCCCGGGCAGTCTACGTGCGCGTAGTGGCGAGTCGGGGTGTCATATTCAACGTGAGAAGTGTTGATGGTGATACCACGAGCTTTTTCTTCCGGAGCGTTATCGATCTGGTCGAAAGCACGAGCAGCACCGCCGTAGGTTTTAGCCAGTACGGTGGTGATTGCAGCGGTCAGGGTAGTTTTACCGTGGTCAACGTGGCCGATGGTGCCGACGTTAACGTGCGGTTTTGTACGTTCAAATTTTTCTTTAGACACGGCTATATTCCTTACTATAGTGCTCTCCCCTTTGGAGAGAGCACGGGACTTAGGTTTTAATCCTGTGGCTTATTTACCACGGGCTTCAATAACGGCCTGAGCAACGTTGTTCGGCGCATCGTCGTACTTCAGGAACTCCATGGAGTAAGAAGCACGGCCTTTGGTCAGAGAACGCAGTTGGGTTGCATATCCGAACATTTCAGACAGCGGAACTTCAGCGTGGATAACAACGCCAGTGACGTTGGATTCCTGACCACGAAGCATACCACGACGGCGGCTCAAGTCACCGATAACGTCACCGGTGTTCTCTTCCGGAGTCTCTACTTCAACCTTCATGATAGGCTCAAGCAGAACTGGTTTCGCTTTCTTAAAGCCATCTTTGAAGGCGATAGAAGCGGCCAGTTTAAACGCCAGCTCAGAGGAGTCAACGTCATGGTAAGAACCGAAGTGCAGACGCACGCCCAGATCAACAACCGGGTAACCAGCCAGCGGGCCGGATTTCAGCTGTTCCTGGATGCCTTTATCAACGGCCGGGATGTATTCGCCAGGAATTACACCACCTTTGATGTCGTTGATGAACTCGTAGCCTTTCGGGTTTGAACCCGGCTCCAGCGGGTACATGTCGATAACAACATGACCGTACTGACCGCGACCACCAGACTGCTTAGCGTGTTTACCTTCGATATCGGTAACTTTCGCACGAATCGCTTCGCGGTAAGCAACCTGAGGTTTACCGACGTTCGCTTCAACGTTGAATTCACGCTTCATACGGTCAACGATGATGTCGAGGTGCAGCTCACCCATACCGGCGATAATGGTCTGGTTAGATTCTTCGTCAGTCCATACACGGAAAGACGGGTCTTCTTTAGCCAGACGGCCCAGAGCCAGACCCATTTTTTCCTGGTCAGCTTTGGTTTTCGGTTCAACTGCGATGGAGATTACCGGCTCAGGGAATTCCATACGTTCCAGAATGATCGGGTGATCCGGGTCACACAGGGTGTCACCAGTGGTCACGTCTTTCAGACCGATTGCAGCCGCGATATCGCCCGCGCGAACTTCTTTGATCTCTTCACGTTTGTTGGCGTGCATCTGAACGATACGGCCAAAACGCTCACGTGCAGTTTTCACGGAGTTCAGGATGGTGTCACCGGAGTTAACCACACCAGAGTACACACGGAAGAAGGTCAGGTTACCCACGAACGGGTCGGTAGCGATTTTGAATGCCAGAGCAGCAAACGGCTCGTCATCGCTAGCATGACGCTCAGCAGGAGTATCTTTACCGTCGTCCAGAATACCGTTGATCGCAGGTACGTCGACTGGGGATGGCAGGTAATCAATTACCGCATCCAGCATCGCCTGAACACCTTTGTTCTTGAACGCAGAACCACAGGTTACCAGGATGATTTCGTTGTTCAGAACACGCTGACGCAGAGCTTTTTTGATCTCTTCTTCAGTCAGTTCTTCACCACCCAGGTATTTCTCCATCAGCTCTTCTGAAGCTTCCGCAGCGGACTCGATCAGGTTCTGGTGCCATTCTTCAGCCAGTTCCTGCATGTCTGCCGGGATATCTTCATAAGTGAAGGTTACGCCTGCATCTTCTTCGTTCCAGTTGATGGCTTTCATTTTCACCAGGTCAACAACACCGGTGAACGCTTCTTCAGCGCCAATTGCCAGCTGCAGCGGAACAGGGTTCGCGCCCAGACGGGTTTTGATCTGACCAACAACTTTCAGGAAGTTCGCACCCATACGGTCCATTTTGTTAACGAACGCAATGCGCGGAACTTTATATTTGTTTGCCTGACGCCATACGGTTTCAGACTGAGGCTGAACACCACCAACTGCGCAGTAAACCATTACTGCACCATCAAGCACACGCATGGAACGTTCTACTTCGATTGTGAAGTCAACGTGCCCCGGGGTGTCGATGATGTTTACGCGATGCGGTTCGTACTGCTTAGCCATACCAGACCAGAATGCAGTAGTCGCTGCGGAGGTGATAGTAATACCACGCTCCTGCTCCTGCTCCATCCAGTCCATGGTGGCTGCGCCGTCATGAACTTCACCGATTTTATGGTTTACACCGGTGTAGAACAGAATACGTTCGGTAGTAGTGGTTTTACCGGCGTCGATGTGCGCACTGATACCGATGTTACGGTAGCGCGCGATGGGTGTTGTACGAGCCATTTGATTCCTCGTTTATCTTTTAGGCGTTCAATTTAAGTAGCCCAAAGCGGGCTGCTTACTAGAAGCGCCCGCCTGGTGACTAAAACTCCGAAGGGATTACCAACGGTAGTGTGCGAACGCCTTGTTGGCTTCTGCCATACGGTGAACGTCTTCACGTTTCTTAACTGCAGTACCTTTGTTTTCTGCAGCATCAGAAAGTTCGTTCGCCAGGCGCAGAGCCATGGATTTATCACCGCGTTTACGAGCAGCTTCAACGATCCAACGCATTGCCAGAGCATTACGACGGACCGGACGGACTTCAACTGGTACCTGATAAGTAGAACCACCAACGCGGCGAGACTTAACTTCGACAGTCGGGCGCACGTTTTCGAGAGCTACTTCGAAAGCTTCCAGTTCGTTTTTACCAGAACGCTGAGCCAGGGTCTCCAGCGCGCTGTATACGATAGTTTCGGCAGTAGATTTTTTACCATCTACCATCAGGATATTTACAAATTTAGCCAGCAGTTCTGATCCGAACTTCGGATCCGGCAGAATTTTACGCTGACCAATGACGCGACGACGTGGCATGGAAATACTCCGTTGTTAATTCAGGATTGTCCAAAACTCTAAGAGTTTAGTTTGACATTAATATAAAACGTTTGGCCTTACTTAACGGAGAACCATTAAGCCTTAGGACGTTTCACGCCATACTTGGAGCGTGATTGCTTACGGTCTTTAACGCCGGAGCAGTCAAGCGCACCACGAACGGTGTGGTAACGAACACCCGGGAGGTCTTTTACACGACCGCCACGGATCAGGATCACGGAGTGCTCCTGCAGGTTGTGACCTTCACCACCGATGTAGGAAGTCACTTCAAAACCGTTAGTCAGACGAACACGGCAAACTTTACGCAGTGCGGAGTTCGGTTTTTTAGGGGTGGTAGTATATACACGAGTACATACGCCACGTTTCTGCGGGCATGCTTCCAGCGCAGGCACGTTGCTTTTTGCAACTTTGCGTGCACGTGGTTTGCGTACCAGCTGGTTAACTGTTGCCATTAAATAGCTCCTGGTTTTAGCTTTTGCTTCGTAAACACGTAATAAAACGACCTCATACAATATGAGGACGCAGAATTTTAGGTCGGTGTCGAAAAGGTGTCAAGAAATATACAACGATCCCACAATTACCAGGTCATCTGGCTGAGATGCTTCACCGTAAGTCTGACGAAGTCAGTATAGCCAACCCTGACGACACTGTCTGAAATTTGACCACCCAACCCGCGAGCTTTAATGTCTTCTTCCAGTACATAGACCTTAATGGAGGCATTTTGCAGACTTTCAAGGAAACGACTGCCTTCTATTGCTGCAGTGACGCTATCCTGAAGCAGTAAAAGCTCGTCATCTTCAGCAATCAGACGCAGGAGAGAGGAGAAGTCGGTTAGCCACGCAGAGCGATGTAAAATGTGCAGCATGAGAGCCTCAAAACCTCAAAATGACGTCATAGTTGCCAAGCTCACGACGCAAATCTTCCGGTTCAAGCGCCGTCGCATCAACCACAAAATTCGCCCCCTCTGCCAGGCCTCGCTCACGCAATGAGGCCGCACAAAGCCAGCATTGTTCTATATCGTACAATCCTAACAGTTTGAAAGTAGAGATATAGTCTCGCGCCAGAACGACGTCCGGTTGTTGCCCCTGGAGGATCTGGAAGACACCATCACCGATAAAGAACACGCCGAGATCTTCCGTTAATGCAGATGTCGCCAGTAAAGCATCCAGTCCTTCGCGGCCGGATGCGCTGCCGTGCGGCACAGTAGAAAAAACAAAGGCAACACGTTTCATTAAAACTGCACCACGCGATCGCACGTCAGGGATGCTTCAGCCAGCGATCCAAGACCGCTGAGAGTAAATCCTGACTGTAAATTAGCACCAGACAACCCTAGTCGTGTTGCCTCAGTCTCATCAACAACACCACGCCGCAAGGCTGCCGCTACACAGATATTCAGCGCCACACCATGCTGCTGGTGAAGCTTTTGCCAGGCTCGCACTAAATCAAATTCATCACTGGCGGGCGATGTCAGAACGTTCGCGTTATACACGCCCTCACGATAAAAGAAGACGCTACACAATTCGTGTCCTTCTTCGAGTAGCGCATGCGCAAATTGCAATGCGCTACTCGCTTGCTGTGTGCCGTAGGCGGGCCCGGTTACCATGATGGCAAAACGCATTACTTATCTTGCCCCTGGAAATCACCGCTTTTGAACTGGCGAATATAGAGGTAGACCGTGTGCTTGGAGATGTTCAGACGATCGGCAACCTGATTGATCGCATCTTTAATATCGAAGATCCCTTTCTCATACAGGTTCAGGACGATCTGACGATTCTTGGCATTGTTGGAGACGTTACGATCGGCGTTCACTTCTTCAATGGTGAACTCCAGCGTCTGGGTCACCAGATCTTCGACTGAGGACGCGAAGTTCACGGCTGATCCCACTTCCGGGGTCTCCGGCGGGATAAAGGTATTCATTATCTGCGAGAAAGGGACATCAAGGTTCATGTTGATGCACAGCAGACCAATCACGCGATGCTCACGGTTGCGAATGGCAATCGTCACCGACTTCATCAAGACACCGCTTTTCGCGCGTGTGAAATAACACTTCGACACGCTGCTATCCGCACCCGTCATATCATGCAGCATACGCAACGCAAGGTCGGTAATCGGCGAGCCAATTTTACGGCCCGTATGTTCACCGTTAGCGATGCGAATGGCCGAGCATTTCAAATCCTGCAAAGAGTGCAATACGATTTCACAATGGGAACCAATGAGCATCGCCAACCCGTCCACTACCGCTTCATAGGATTTAAGGATATCGAAGTCGGTTTGATCGAAAGGACGTTGATCCAGTAAATCTAGCTCACTGGTTTCGTTGGTTAAAAGCGACCTGGACATGAAAAAAAGCACTCCTTTTCAGGAGCCTGTCGTTATGTTGTCAGGGCAGGCTCATCACTATTATAGGGGCATCTAAAGTAATACAGCGCACAAGGCGCTTTCCAGTATTAATTATATCCTGCCGATAATAAAAAACCGCCGCCCTGTGGGCGGCGGTTTCTAATCATTTACTTTTTGCTGCTGTCTGCAGCTTTATCAGCCGGTGCAGCATCTGGCTTCGCATCTGCTTTCGGTGCCGGTTTGATATCTAACAGCTCAACATCAAAGACCAGCGTGGAGTTTGCTGGAATGCCCGGAACGCCCGTTTTACCGTATGCCAGATCCGGTGGGATAACCAACTGGATTTTACCGCCTTTCTTGATGTTTTTCAGGCCTTCAGTCCAGCCAGGAATAACACCGTCAAGACGGAAAGAGAGCGGCTCGCCACGGGTGTAAGAGTTATCAAACTCTTTACCATCAATCAGCGTACCTTTGTAGTTCACAACCACGGTATCGCTGTCTTTCGGTGCTTCACCGGTACCTTCTTTCTCTACTTTGTAGACCAGGCCAGTAGAAGAGGTTTTGACACCTTTCTCTTTAGCAAACTTAGCACGGTACTCTTTACCTTTCGCTTCGTTATCGGCCGCATCTTTTTCCATTTTCGCCTGAGCGGAAGTCTTCACGCGCGCTTCAAATGCCTGCAGAGTTTGTTCGATTTCCTGGTCAGACAGTTTGCTCTTATCTGCAAACGCATCCTGAACACCCGCGATCAACTGATCTTTATCCAGTTTGATGCCCAGTTTTTCCTGTTCTTTCAGGGAGTTTTCCATGTAACGACCCAGGGACGCGCCCAGCGCGTAAGCGGCTTTTTGGTCGTCATTTTTGAATGCTGCTTTGCTGTCAGCGGTAGCGGCTGGTTTCGCAGCATCAGCAGCGAAGGTGATCGGGGCATGCAGTGCAACGGCCATTGTGGTCGCCAGCAGCGTTACTTTAAACAGTGATTTCATCCATCTCTCCAGGGCCGGGGCATCTCACCCCAGGGTTAGCTAACATAAAAACGTACTATAAAGCGTTGTAGAACAAATCAACATACAGGCACGCCCTATTATCACCACTTTTCAGACACTTTTTGTTTAAATTAGTTTCGTTGCAGAGGAATGAGTGCTGTGCAAACAGGCAAAGTTAAGTAGAATTCGCCGCAGTCCGCGATCTGCCGGAGAAAAACAGAAGAGGTGAATCATGCAGGATACAACGATGGAAACTCGCCTGGCTGAGCTGGAGAGTCGCCTGGCGTTTCAGGAAATAACCATTGAAGAGCTGAACGTAACGGTGACCGCGCATGAACTGGAAATGGCCAAACTGCGCGACCATCTGCGTCTGCTGACAGAAAAGCTCAAAGCCACTCAGCCGTCTCATATCGCGTCGCAGTCTGAAGAGACGCCACCGCCACATTATTGAGGCGTAAAAAAAGCGGGGTTTCCCCGCTTTTTTGTGCCGGATGACGACGTAAACGTCTTATCCGGCCTACGGTCGGCCTGATAAGCGTAGCGCCATCAGGCAATCATACCGATTAGTGGCAACCGCAGCCGCCGCCGTTACCTTTACCGCCACCACCGCAGCAGCCTTCGCCACCGTGCTCGTGACCATGGTCGTGACCGTGACCACCGCAGCAACCATCGTGACCGTGGTCATGATCGTGGTCATGGCCATGCGCACCGTGAACGTGGCCATGGGCCAGCTCTTCTTCGGTCGCTTCACGGATAGCAACAACTTCTACGTTGAATTTCAGGTTCTGGCCAGCCAGCATGTGGTTACCGTCAACCACAACGTGGTCGTCTTCCACTTCGGTAATTTCTACCGGTACCGGACCCTGGTCAGTTTCAGCCAGGAAACGCATGCCAACCTGCAGTTCATCAACGCCCATGAAGACGTCTTTAGGAACGCGCTGCACCAGGTTTTCGTCGTACTGACCGTATGCGTCGTTTGCGCCAACAGCAACATCGAATTTGTCGCCAACTTCATGACCGTCCAGCGCTGTTTCCAGGCCAGAAATCAGGGAACCGTGACCATGCAGGTAGTCCAGCGGTGCACTCACCGGAGACTCATCAACCAACACACCGTCTTCTGTACGTACCTGATAGGCCAGGCTGACCACCAGGTCCTTTGCTACTTTCATGATATCTCCTGAGCATGGAAAGAATAGTGGCGCAGATTGTAGCGGAATTCTGCACCCGTGTACCCTCTAGCTTAAAAAAAGCTGCGTCATATCGCTAGTCCGGATGAAAAATCCCGATCACTTGCTCCTCTTTGCGAACGTGCTCGCGCGCTTCTTTATCGGCCTCGCGCATCTGATGACCACACTTAACACACTCAACAATATCGATATTATTTTCACGCCACATCGCCAGCGAATCCTGCGCCTGGCAGGACGGACATTTTGCGCCTGCAATAAAACGTTTACGAATTGCCATGGTTATCCTCTACTCAAATTCATCCCAGCCATCCAACTGGCGCCGTTCTTTCTGCATCTCCCGCTGGAAAATCTCCTCCAGCTCACGCCGGGCCTCTCTGGCACGAGAGATTTGCACCGTATCGGTATGCATCGGGATCAATTCCCGTAGCATGCGCATATCGAGTCGACGAAAATGTAACTGGGCGCGCTGCGCCTGATGCGGATGCATCCCCAACGACACCAGCGCTTTGCGCCCCAGTTCCAGTGCGCTCGAGAAGGTTTCACGGGAAAACTGCGTGACACCTGCCTGTAATAACTCATGCGCCTCTACACGTCCGCGCGCTCGCGCAAGAATATGCAAATGCGGAAAATGTTGTTGGCACAGTTCCACCAGCTTCATCGTGTCTTCAGGTTCATTGCAGGTAATCACAATAGACTGCGCCGCCTCTGCGCCAGCGGAACGTAAAAGCTCCACCTGCGTGGCGTCACCGTAATAGACTTTATAGCCATATTTACGCATCAGATTCACCGCACTGATATCCCGCTCCAGGACGGTAATACGCATTTTGTTCGCCATCAGCAAACGGCCGATCACCTGACCAAAACGCCCAAACCCCACCACGATAACCTGCGGCTTATCGTCTTCCACCCAGGGCTGTTCATCTTCCTCATCCGGGCCGTTGAACTGGCGAGAGAGCCATTTATCAATCAGCTTCATCAACAGTGGCGTGGTCATCATCGACAGCGTGACGGTTACCAGCAAAAGTGCCATTTGATCGCCCTGAAACAGCCGCTGGGAAGATGCCGTTGAAAAAAGCACGAAGGCAAATTCTCCGCCCTGGCTTAGCACCCCCGCAAATTGCATCCGCTCCGAGCTTCTCATGCCATTCAGCCGCGCCAACACATAGAGCACCAGCGTCTTCACGATGACCAGTACCATCACGCTCGCCACTACCCACAAAATATGGGTATAAAGCACGCCAAGGTTAAGTGACATCCCCACCGAGATGAAAAATAACCCGAGCAAAAGCCCTTTAAAGGGATCAATCGCCGTTTCCAGTTCATGTCGATATTCGCTTTCCGCCAGCAGCACGCCAGCGATAAACGTTCCCAGCGCCATCGACAGGCCCAGCGCATCCATAAATAACGCAGAACCCAATACCAGCAGCAACGTGGCCGCGGTAAACACTTCCCGCACGCCGGACCCCGCAATAAAGCGAAAGACAGGACGCAGCAGATAGCGTCCGCCAATCAACATGCCAGCAAAAGCCAACACCTTCATGCCCACTTTGATCCAGTCAAAATGCTCATCGGCTGATCCTGCTAACAGCGGAACCAGCGCCAACGCGGGGATCACCGCCAAATCCTGGAACAACAGCACTGAAAAGCCCAGTTGTCCGGATTCACTGCGGTTCATCCCTTTTTCCCGCATCAGCTGTAACGCCATTGCCGTCGATGACATCGCCAAACCAATCCCACCGACTACCGCCGCCTGCCAGGAAAAGTCAGTGAGCATCAATAACCCTGCCAGGACAAGCGCGCTAAGTAACACCTGCGCGGCACCGACACCAAAAATTGAACGCCGCAATTGCCATAGTTTAGCCGGGTTAAGTTCCAGCCCGATGATGAACATCAGGAAGACCACGCCCAGCTCAGAGAAGTGCAGAATTTCATCCACATCGCTGATGAAGCCAAGTCCCCATGGGCCAATAGCGATCCCCGCCAGCAAATAGCCCAACACCGGCCCAATACCCAGCCGCGATGCCAACGGCACCGCAGCCACCGCCGCGAAGAGGAACAGCACTCCCGCCGTCAATAAATCAGAACCTTCCATCAGCGGCCTCCCACAGGAATCGGATTCGCCAGCCAGTCACCATACGCTTTAGCATGGCTGTCCAGCTCCTGCTTCGTTTGCCGTCTGGCCCAGTAAACGATGATGGGACTCATCCAGTGCATCCGGCACATTCCTGCCGTCAGCTCAAAAGGACGTAACACATCACTCATCGGATAGCGGTTCAGCGCGTCATACCGATACGCACTTTCCGGCTCACCAGTGGTGATCACACTCCGCCAGTACTTTCCCGCCAGTTGGTTCCCTCCGGGGCCACTGGCAAACCCGCGACTCAGTACGCGGTCAAGC
The DNA here is from genome assembly GCF_028069815.1 of Citrobacter sp. Awk 2. NCBI lineage: Bacteria > Pseudomonadati > Pseudomonadota > Gammaproteobacteria > Enterobacterales > Enterobacteriaceae > Citrobacter > Citrobacter sp. Awk 2. Next base: position 18,913 of record NZ_JANEWL010000058.1, on the reverse strand, counting down.
CACTCCTTTAGCAGAGCCGGGCAGCTATAGGTATAGAGTGGATGCTGAAAAACAATCACGTCATGCCCACGCAGCAATTCCTGCTCGTGCGAAATATCGATAAAAAAATCGGGATAGTGCGCGTAAAGATCGTGCACGGTAACATTATTGAGCTGCATGGCCGGTTTAAGCAGAACCCGGTTCGCGACCGAGTCCTGAGATTCCGGATGGGCATACAGCAGCAACACTTTCGCTGGCTGGGACATCATCCCCCTCCCGGTTTTGTCTTTTGTCTATTTTCGGCGTTTTGGGCTACCATTGCGCCTCGGTGCGGCAAATAGCCCACACATTACATTATCATAATGATAAATTAACATAGTCTGAACATACGGCGCCTTATGATTGTTTTCTCATCGTTACAAATTCGTCGCGGCGTGCGCGTCTTGCTGGACAATGCCACGGCCACCATTAATCCTGGGCAGAAGGTTGGCCTGGTGGGTAAAAATGGCTGCGGTAAATCTACCCTGCTGGCATTGCTGAAAAATGAAATCAGCGCAGACGCCGGCGGATTTACGTTCCCGGGAAACTGGCAACTCGCATGGGTGAATCAGGAAACGCCAGCGTTACCACAGCCTGCGCTGGAATACGTGATTGATGGCGACCGCGAATATCGTCAACTGGAAGCCCAGTTAAACGATGCCAACGAACGTAACGATGGGCACGCTATTGCCACCGTCCATGGCAAACTGGATGCCATCGATGCCTGGACCGTGCGCTCACGCGCGGCCAGCCTGCTGCACGGTCTCGGTTTCTCTAACGAGCAGCTAGAGCGCCCGGTCAGCGATTTCTCTGGTGGCTGGCGTATGCGTCTCAATCTGGCCCAGGCGCTGATTTGCCGTTCAGACCTGTTGCTGCTCGATGAACCGACCAACCACCTCGATCTTGACGCGGTGATCTGGCTGGAAAGATGGCTGAAAAGCTACCAGGGCACGCTGATATTGATCTCCCATGACCGTGACTTCCTCGATCCGGTGGTGGATAAAATTATTCATATCGAACAGCAAACCATGTTCGAGTACACCGGCAACTACAGCGCGTTTGAAATCCAGCGTGCGACCCGCCTTGCACAACAACAAGCGATGTACGAAAGCCAGCAAGAGCGCGTGGCGCATCTGCAAAGCTATATCGATCGTTTCCGCGCAAAAGCAACCAAGGCAAAACAGGCGCAGAGCCGTATCAAAATGCTGGAGCGCATGGAGCTTATCGCGCCAGCGCATGTCGATAACCCATTCCATTTCAGCTTCCGTGAACCGGAAAGCCTGCCTAACCCACTGCTGAAAATGGAAAAAGTGAGTGCTGGCTACGGCGATCGCACAATCCTCGATTCCATCAAACTGAATCTGGTGCCGGGTTCCCGCATTGGCCTGTTAGGCCGCAACGGTGCGGGCAAATCAACGCTGATCAAGCTGCTGGCCGGCGAACTGGCCCCTATCAGTGGCGAAATTGGTCTGGCGAAGGGCATCAAACTGGGTTACTTCGCACAGCATCAACTGGAATTTTTGCGCGCTGATGAATCCCCCATTCAGCACCTGGCACGTATGGCGCCGCAAGAGCTCGAACAGAAACTGCGTGATTATCTTGGTGGATTCGGCTTCCAGGGCGATAAAGTCAGCGAAGAAACCCGACGTTTCTCCGGCGGTGAAAAAGCGCGTCTGGTGTTGGCACTGATCGTCTGGCAGCGCCCGAACCTGCTGCTGCTTGATGAACCGACCAACCACCTGGATCTGGACATGCGCCAGGCGCTGACCGAAGCGTTGATCGATTTCGAAGGTGCTCTGGTTGTGGTATCGCACGATCGCCACTTGATTCGCTCCACCACCGATGATCTCTACCTGGTACACGACAAGAAGGTCGAACCGTTTGATGGCGATCTGGAGGATTACCAGCAATGGCTGAGCGACGTACAAAAACAAGAAAACCAGGGCGACGAACCGGCAAAAGAGAGCGTTAACAGCGCCCAGGCGCGTAAGGACCAGAAACGCCGCGAAGCCGAGCTACGCAGCCTGACACAACCGCTGCGTAAAGAGATTACCCGTCTGGAAAAAGAGATGGAGAAGCTACACTCACAGCTGGCACAGGCTGAAGAGAAGCTCGGTGATAGCGAACTGTACGACCAAAGTCGTAAAGCTGAGCTCACGGCATGCCTGCAACAACAGGCAAGCGCGAAGTCCGGGCTGGAAGAGTGTGAGATGGCCTGGCTGGATGCGCAGGAACAGCTTGAGCAGATGCTGGCCGAGTAGCCCTGATTGCCGGATAAGGCGAAACCGCCATCCGGCGTCGGAGTTGATAATGCCTGATGGCGACGTTCGCGCGTCTTATCAGGCCTATGTTTCGGCCCGTAGTTGCGCTCCAGGCTCACGTAACCTGCTGACTGACTAGCGACAAAATCACATATTGGCTAACCCGCACGCGCTGTGCGCGGTATAGTTATTCTTTCCGATTATTAATTGCTCTGGTGTTATGGTTGAAATCACATCCACAGAAATGACCCCACCTACCGACGATTCGCGAGAATTCCGCCCGATGCGTGGTATCAGTAACCGTCATCTACAGACGATGCTGCCGCGTTTAATACGCCGTAAGGTGAAGTTCGATGCCCATTGGCAGCGTCTGGAATTACCCGATGGTGACTTTGTCGACCTGGCATGGAGCGAAGATCCACAGCAGGCCAAACATAAGCCGCGCCTGGTGGTTTTTCACGGTCTGGAAGGAAGCCTGAACAGTCCGTACGCGCATGGCCTGATTGAAGCGGCGCAAAAGCGCGGCTGGCTCGGTGTAGTGATGCATTTTCGTGGCTGTAGCGGTGAGCCAAATCGCCTGAATCGTATTTATCACTCTGGTGAAACAGAAGATGGCACCTGGTTTTTAAACTGGCTGGAGCGCGAGTTTGGACGCGTTCCAACCGCTGCAGTAGGTTATTCGCTCGGTGGGAATATGCTGGCCTGCCTGCTGGCGAAAGAAGGGAACACGATCCCCATTGATGCGGCAGTTATCGTCTCTGCACCGTTTGTGCTGGAAGCGTGTAGTTATCACATGGAGAAGGGTTTCTCCCGCGTCTACCAGCGCTACCTGCTCAATCTGCTGAAAGCCAACGCCTCACGGAAACTGGAAGCGTATCCGGGGTCGCTGCCAGTGAGCCTCGCGCAATTAAAATCCCTGCGTCGTATTCGCGATTTCGACGATTTGATCACGGCTAAAATCCACGGTTTTGCTGATGCTATAGATTACTATCGTCAGTGCAGCGCCATGCCACTGTTGAATCGGATCGCCAAACCGACGCTGATTATCCACGCCAAAGACGATCCGTTTATGGATAGCCATGTCATCCCACAACCCGAGAATCTGCCCCCACAGGTGGAGTATCAACTCACCGAGCACGGTGGACACGTCGGATTTATTGGTGGCACGTTACGTCGCCCTGAGATGTGGCTGGAATCGCGTATTCCAGACTGGCTGACAACATATCTGGAGGCATCATCATGATGATTCCCTGGCAAGACATCTCCCCGGACGCGCTGGATAACCTGATTGAAAGCTTTGTCTTGCGCGAAGGCACCGATTATGGTGAACATGAACGCTCGCTCGAACAAAAAGTCGCCGACGTCAAACGCCAACTACAATCAGGTGAAGCTGTACTGGTGTGGTCCGAACTGCATGAAACGGTCAACATAATGCCGAGGAAACAGCTTCACGAGTAATCCGCTGCCGACGGCTGACTATAATAAAAAACCAACCTATTTATGGAGTTGTTATGTCTGCCAAACATCCGGTGATTGCGGTAACAGGATCCAGTGGCGCGGGGACCACCACCACCAGCCTCGCGTTTCGTAAAATTTTCGCACAGTTAAATCTGCGTGCCGCCGAGGTGGAAGGTGACAGTTTTCATCGTTATACCCGCCCGGAAATGGATATGGCGATCCGCAAAGCGCGCGACGCCGGACGACACATCAGCTACTTCGGCCCTGAAGCGAATGACTTTGGCCTGCTCGAACAAACCTTCATTGAGTACGGCCAGACGGGAAAAGGACAGTCGCGTAAATATCTGCATACCTATGATGAAGCCGTTCCATGGAACCAGGTTCCGGGCACATTCACCCCATGGCAACCGCTTCCTGAACCTACTGATGTACTGTTCTATGAAGGATTGCACGGCGGCGTCGTTACACCACAACAAAATGTGGCGCGGCATGTCGATCTGCTTGTGGGTGTTGTCCCTATTGTGAACCTGGAGTGGATCCAGAAACTCACCCGCGATACCAGCGAACGCGGGCATTCACGTGAAGCGGTAATGGACTCGGTCGTTCGTTCAATGGACGATTATATCAATTACATTACGCCGCAGTTTTCCCGCACGCATATTAACTTCCAGCGAGTGCCCACCGTCGACACCTCCAACCCCTTTGCGGCAAAGAGTATTCCGTCACTGGATGAGAGCTTTGTAGTGATTCATTTTCGTAATCTGGAAGGCATCGATTATCCCTGGCTGCTGGCTATGCTGCAGGGTTCATTCATTTCCCATATCAATACATTAGTCGTGCCGGGCGGCAAGATGGGGCTGGCGATGGAATTGATCATGCTGCCATTGGTACAGAGGCTGATGGAAGGTAAAAAGATAGAGTGATGTATGGGATGTGCCCGATGGCGCTACGCTTATCGGGCCTACGAGTCGGTATCGTTATGTAGGCCGGATAAGGCTACGCCGCCATCCGGCATCATATGTTAAGCAGCAATCACTTCGTAGGAATGGGTGATATTCACCGCTTTTTCCAGCATCAACGCCACGGAGCAATATTTCTCAGCAGAAAGATCAACCGCCCGAGACACAGACGCATCTTTCAGGTCGCGACCCGTCACGATGAAATGCAGATTGATGTGGGTAAACAGACGCGGTGCTTCTTCACGGCGCTCAGAGGTGAGCTTCACTTCGCAGTTGGTGACATCCTGGCGTCCCTTTTGCAGAATGGACACGACATCAATGGCGCTACACCCCCCTGCCGCCATTAATACCATCTCCATCGGGCTCGGCGCTTTATCACCAGAGTTACCGTCCATCAAAATTTGGTGGCCTGAGGCGGACTCACCGAGGAAGGTTAACCCCTCAACCCACTTTACACGCGCTTGCATATTTCGTAACTCCAATGTTTCAATTTTCCTGACAGATTACGCGTACATAACAATTCTCGCAATGGAAGGCGACCTGCGTCATGCTGAAGCGAGACACCAGGAGACACACGGCGAAAGCTATGCTAAAACAGTCGGGATGCTACAGTAATACATTGACGTACTGCATGTATGCAGAGGACATCACATTACAGGCTGCAATCTATTTTTAGCAGCCCCCTTCCCAGGTAGCGGGAAGCACATTTTTGCAACCCCAGAGACAGCGTCGTGTTCTGGCTCTGGAGACAGCTTATAACAGAGGATAACCGCGCATGGTGCTTGGCAAACCGCAAACAGACCCGACTCTCGAATGGTTCTTGTCTCATTGCCATATTCATAAGTACCCATCGAAGAGCACGCTGATTCACCAGGGTGAAAAAGCGGAAACGTTGTATTACATCGTTAAAGGCTCAGTGGCAGTGCTGATCAAAGATGAAGAAGGGAAAGAAATGATCCTCTCTTATCTGAATCAGGGCGATTTTATTGGTGAATTAGGCCTCTTCGAAGAAGGCCAGGAACGTAGCGCCTGGGTACGTGCCAAAACCGCATGTGAAGTCGCTGAAATTTCCTACAAAAAATTTCGCCAATTAATCCAGGTCAACCCAGATATTCTGATGCGTCTGTCTTCTCAGATGGCTCGTCGTCTGCAGGTAACGTCTGAAAAAGTGGGCAACCTTGCCTTCCTCGACGTAACCGGTCGTATCGCCCAGACTCTGCTGAATCTGGCGAAACAGCCTGACGCGATGACCCACCCGGATGGCATGCAGATTAAAATCACCCGTCAGGAAATTGGCCAGATCGTTGGCTGTTCCCGTGAAACCGTTGGTCGTATCCTGAAGATGCTGGAAGATCAGAACCTGATCTCCGCACATGGTAAGACCATCGTCGTCTACGGCACGCGTTAATCCCATCGACATGGCGTGTTACGTAGTAATGCGCCATTTTTGTTTGCTCCGATGTGGCGAAGACTGATTTATCACCCCGAGATCAACTACGCACTACGACAGACGCTGGTGCTATGTTTACCTGTGGCTGTCGGTCTTATCATTGGTCAGCTTCATCTGGGACTGTTGTTCTCCCTCGTCCCTGCCTGTTGCAATATTGCGGGTCTTGATACCCCACATAAGCGCTTTTTCAAACGCTTAGTGATTGGCGCGTCGCTGTTTGCCGGTTGCAGCCTGATCATGCAGTTACTGCTGGCGCAAGCGATACCGCTACCGCTGATCCTCACCGGCCTGACGCTGATTCTCGGTGTGACTGCTGAGCTAAGCCCGTTGCATGCGCGACTTCTGCCCGCCTCACTGATCGCGGCGATTTTCACACTGAGTCTGGCCGGGAACATGCCCGTCTGGGAGCCATTGCTGATCTACGCGCTGGGGACAGTATGGTACGGCCTGTTTAACTGGTTCTGGTTCTGGATGTGGCGTGAACAACCGCTGCGCGAATCACTCAGTTTGTTGTACCGCGAATTAGCCGATTACTGTGAGGCCAAATACAGCATGTTGACCCAGCATGCCGATCCCGAAAAAGCGCTACCCCCCCTGCTGGTCCGTCAACAGAAAGCCGTGGATCTGATTACCCAGTGCTACCAGCAAATGCACATGCTGTCGGCACATCACAATAATGAATACAAACGCCTGCTACGTGCCTTTCAGGAGGCGCTCGATTTACAAGAACATATTTCCGTTAGCCTGCACCAGCCCGAAGAAGTGCAAAAGCTGGTCGAGCGTAGCCACGCGGAGCAGGTGATTCGCTGGAATGCTCGCACCGTTGCGGAACGTCTGCGCGTACTGGCCGATGATATTTTGTACCACCGCTTGCCGACGCGTTTTTCGATGGAAAAGCAGATCGGCACCCTGGAGAAGATTGCCCGGCAGCACCCGGATAACCCGGTGGGACAATTTTGCTACTGGCATTTCAGCCGCATTGCCCGTGTACTGCGTACCCAACGCCCACTGTATGCCCGGGATTTGATGGCTGATAAACAGCGTCGATTACCGTTAATTCCTGCACTGAAAAACTATTTATCGTTGAAATCTCCGGCGCTGCGTAACGCCGGACGCATCAGCGTCATGTTGAGTATCGCAAGCCTAATGGGTAGCGCTTTACACCTGCCAAAACCTTACTGGATCCTGATGACGATACTGTTCGTCACGCAAAATGGCTACGGCGCAACCCGGGTGCGTATTTTACACCGCTCGGTGGGCACGCTTGTCGGACTGATTATTGCCGGCGTCACGTTGCACTTTCATATTCCTGAGGGCTTCACGCTGGCGGCTATGCTGCTGATAACCCTGGTGAGCTATCTGATCATCCGTAAAAACTACGGCTGGGCTACCGTGGGCTTTACGGTCACGGCGGTATATACCCTACAGTTACTCACGTTGAACGGTGAACAGTTTATCGTGCCCCGGTTTGTCGACACCGTGATTGGCTGCTTAATCGCCTTTGGCGGCACGCTCTGGCTGTGGCCGCAATGGCAGAGTGGTTTACTACGTAAGAACGCTCACGATGCACTAGGAGCAGACCAAGAAGCCATCCGTCTCATCCTCAGCAACGATCCGCAGGCCACGCCGTTGGCGTATCAGCGCATGCGGGTCAATCAGGCGCAAAACACGCTGTTTAACTCATTAAACCAGGCCATGCAGGAACCTGGGTTTAACTCGCACTATCTGGCAGATATGAAACTGTGGGTTACACACAGCCAGTTCATCGTCGAGCACATCAATGCAATGACTACCCTGGCAAGGGAGCACACGATGTTGACGCCGGATCTGGCGCAGCGATATCTGGAATCCTGCGAAATTGCGCTCCAGCGCTGTCAACAGCGGCTGGAATATGACGGACCGGGAAGTTCTGGTGATGTGAATATTCTCGAATCACCAGAGATGCTCTCACACGGCCCATTAAGTACGCTTGAGCAGCATCTACAACGAATACTGGGGCACCTTAACACCATGCACACCATCTCTTCTGTTGCCTGGCGCCAGCGACCGCACCACGGGATCTGGCTGAGCCGCCGACTGCGGGACATGAAGGGTTAAGAGATTTGCCGGATGGCGCTACGCTATCCGGCCTACGAATCACACCTTACCCTGTAGGCCGGATAAGGCGCTCGCGCCGCCATCCGGCAATCAGCCCACCACTTTCGCTACCGCTTGGGCAAAACGCTGCATCCCTTCATCGATATCAGCCTGCTCTACCACCAGCGACGGCGCAAAACGCATCACGTCCGGCCCGGCGTTTAGTACCATCACCCCTTCGCGCGCAGCAGCGTAAAGGAAATCACGCGCCCGGCCTTTAAACTGCGGCTTCAACTCAGCGCCAATCAACAGTCCCATGCCGCGAATATCGCTGAAAATATCAAACTGCTGATCAATTTTCTGCAAATGCTGCACAAAGGCATGGCGTTTGGCCTGAATACCTTCCAGCACTTCCGGGGTGTTAATAATATCGAACGCCGCTCCCGCAACCGCGCAGGCCAGCGGGTTACCGCCGTAGGTCGAACCGTGCGAGCCAACATGGAACGCGGAGGCTATCTCCAGCGTCGTCAGTACCGCGCTCACCGGAAATCCACCGCCAAGCGCTTTAGCACTGGTCAGGATATCCGGCGTCACGCCGTAGTGCATATACGCAAACAGGTCACCGGTACGCCCCATCCCACACTGCACTTCATCAAACACCAGCAGCGCCTGATGTTGATCACACAGTTCGCGCAGCCCCTGCAGGAATTCAGGCGTGGCAGCGGTAACCCCACCCTCCCCCTGAATAGGCTCAACCACCACCGCACAGGTATGATCATCCATCACCGCTTTTACGGCATGCAGATCGTTAAACGGTACATGGATGATATCCGCGGGCTTTGGTCCAAAGCCATCAGAGTATTTCGGCTGCCCACCCACGGAAACGGTAAACAGCGATCGACCGTGAAACGCATTATGGAAGGCGATAATTTTAGTTTTGAATGGGCTATGGCGCACACAGGCGTAATGGCGTGCCAGCTTAAAGGCGGTTTCGTTAGCTTCGGTACCGGAGTTCATGAACAACACGCGTTCAGCAAAGGTCGCATCGATGATTTTACGGCCTAAGCGCAACGCCGGTTCGTTGGTGAAAACGTTACTGGTGTGCCACAGAGTTTCGCCCTGGGTTTTTAACGCCTCAACCAGCGCCGGATGGCAATGCCCTAACGCGGTCACTGCAATGCCGCCCGCGAAATCAACGTACTCTTTACCCTGCTGATCCCAGACTCGACTTCCTTTCCCCTTTACCGGGATAAACTCTGCCGGTGCATAAATCGGCAGAATCACTTCATCGAATGTTGCGCGCGTAATTGCAGTTTGTTCAGTTGCCATGTCATTACCACCCTGTTAAGCAGAAATGCTAGTGAAATTATAATCACAAAATATGAATAAAAAATCACTGAATAGCAACCATAAATCACCGGTTAAGGAAATTAGCCAGCAACTGATGCCCCTGATCGCTGAGGATGCTCTCCGGGTGAAATTGCACCCCTTCCATATCCCACTCACGGTGACGAATGCCCATAATCTCCTGCGTTTCACTCCACGCCGTCACGTCAAAGCATTCAGGCAACGTCTCAGGTGCGACCACCAACGAATGGTAGCGCGTCACCGTTAGCGGGTTTGCCAATCCCTGAAAAACACCTTGCCCGGTATGCGTAATGGGTGAAGTCTTACCGTGCATCACTTTCGCCGCCCGCACGACGGTCGCGCCAAAGGCTTGGGCCATTGCCTGATGGCCCAGACAAACGCCCAGCATAGGGATCTTACCCGCATAATGACGAATGACATCCAGCGAGATGCCCGCATCATCCGGCGTGCATGGCCCCGGGGAAATGACGATTTTCTGCGGATTCAGCGCATCAATTTGCGCCAGCGTCAGCGCGTCGTTGCGTCTGACAATGACATCTGCGCCCAGTTCGCAGAAGTATTGATACAGGTTCCAGGTAAAAGAATCGTAGTTATCGATAAGCAGGATCATGGCGGCTCCGGTGCAGAAGAACCGCGCTATTCTACTCAGTTTCCAGGGCTTCGCTTACCACTTTACGAAATATCGCCTGCAGGGCGGTCAGGTCACCCATGGCACCGCTTTGATTTGCCTGGTTCCACTCCTCAACCTGGATGCCCTCCCAGTTGAGTATATACCCGGCATGAATCGCCAACTGTTCGAAGAAAATACGCTGCGCCAGACCACTGCCGATGCGAAACGGGTGCAGCACGTTAATTTCACAGTAGTAGTGTGCGAGGCGCCCCACAAACTTTTCTTCCGACAGTCCCACCAGCCAGGACTCTTCTTCCAGGTCCTGCATCAGCACGTTGCCCTCTTTCTCTATCCAGGCAAAATGGCAGAAAGGTGTGTCGCCCTGATAAATATCGACTTCGCGTAGCTTGCCAGCCCAATCAAAAATATCCTGATAAAGTTGGCGATGAATAGCGCACAGGTAGGGTAAACCACGAACTAACGGCCCCAGTTCAATTGTGGCGGCACGCAGCGCCGTCAATTCATAAGCTGCCTGCGCCAGACGCTGCGCCTGATGAACCCCCAGCCGGTTACGCATAACGTTCAGCCCAGGATACAAATAGGGGTCACGTCCATCACCGAATTTATCGCTCATAGTGCCTCCGCAATTCTTCAAGACGCGCCAGGGCGTCTTCAGCGCTCAGAGTAACCTGTGGAATATCCACGCCTTCCAGTCGCCGGCTTGCCTGGAAATTGGCATTTCGCAGTTGCGCCCAGAGCCTGGACTTTTGTTTATCGGTGAGTTTTTTCACGTGACCTCCCTGAATGAGCCGACACTTGCCACAAGTATAAGCAGCAATTTCGGGTTACGCAGAGAAGGGGGAGAACGCGGGCAGGGACTACCCGCGCAAAATAGGCTTACGGCAGGACTTTAGCGGAAAGGATAACAATCGGTTTTGACGGAACATTCTGGTAAGGACCGACATCGTGGGTCTGTACCTGCGCAATCTTGTCCGCAACATCCATACCTTTCACAACTTTACCGAACACGGCGTAACCAAAGTCACGCTGGCCATGATCGAGGAATGCATTGTCCGCAATGTTGATAAAGAACTGGCTGGTCGCACTGTCTTTATCCGCAGTACGCGCCATAGCAATCGTGCCTCGGGTGTTACGCAGCCCGTTATCCGCTTCATTCTTGATTGGCGGGTTAGGTTTTTTCTGCTGCATCTGCTCGTTAAACCCACCACCCTGCACCATAAATCCCGGGATCACACGGTGGAACGTGGTGTTGTTATAGAAACCGCTGTTGACATAATCGACAAAGTTTTGCACTGAAACCGGGGCTTTCTGGCTGTTCAGTTCCAGTTCAATGTTACCGGCAGAGGTTGTCAGCAGAACGTGCGGATCCCCTTTCGCTGCCAGCGCTGCGGGAGAGATAGCAGAAAGAGCGAAAACAGCTGCAACAGCCGCCAGAGTCGATTTGAGCATGAGATTTCCTTAAACGAGAGCAGAAACTAAAGCAAGTGGATTGATTCTAAAGAGCCTTCATGAACAAGGCCATCCCTTTACCTAATTTTACGTACTTGAAACAAATGTAACCTCATAGCCGGAAATATCTATGTGATCACGATCACATACAAAAATGTAACGAGCTCAGTAATTACCAAAAAATATTTAAATACATCACTAAAACGCCTAAAATCTGCCCGCTCACGGCGCCGTTAATGCGCCTTACACTTCTATACAGGCCAGTCATGACTAACAGCAATCGCATTAAGCTCACATGGATTAGCTTTCTCTCCTACGCCCTGACAGGTGCGTTGGTAATTGTCACCGGGATGGTGATGGGAAACATCGCAGATTATTTCCATTTGCCCGTTTCCAGCATGAGTAACACCTTCACCTTTCTGAACGCAGGTATCCTGATCTCTATTTTTCTGAATGCCTGGCTGATGGAAATCGTGCCGCTGAAAACGCAATTGCGTTTTGGCTTCATCCTGATGGTCTTGGCAATCGCCGGACTGATGCTCAGCCATAGCCTGGCGTTGTTCTCTGCAGCAATGTTTGTGCTGGGCCTGGTGAGTGGAATCACCATGTCGATTGGTACGTTCCTGGTGACTCAGATGTATGAAGGTCGCCAGCGTGGCTCCCGTCTGCTGTTTACCGACTCCTTCTTCAGCATGGCGGGCATGATTTTCCCCATGGTTGCAGCCTTCCTGCTCGCGCGCAGCATTGAATGGTACTGGGTCTATGCTTGTATCGGCCTGGTGTATGTCGCCATTTTCCTGCTGACCTTCGGCTGCGAATTCCCGGCGCTGGGCAAACATGCGCAGCAGCCAGACGCACCGGCCGTTAAAGAAAAATGGGGCATTGGCGTACTGTTCCTGGCAATTGCGGCGCTGTGTTACATCCTCGGTCAGCTTGGTTTTATCTCCTGGGTTCCGGAATACGCCAAGAGCCTGGGCATGAGCCTGAACGATGCCGGTAAACTGGTTAGCGACTTCTGGATGTCTTACATGGTCGGCATGTGGGCGTTTAGCTTTATTCTGCGTTTCTTCGATTTGCAGCGTATTCTGACCGTACTGGCGGGACTGGCCACCGTGCTGATGTATCTGTTCATCACCGGTACGCCAGAGCATATGCCGTGGTTCATTCTGACACTGGGCTTCTTCTCCAGCGCGATTTATACCACCATTATTACCCTTGGTTCTCAGCAGACCAAAGTTGCCTCACCTAAACTGGTTAACTTTGTGCTGACCTGCGGCACCATTGGTACCATGCTCACCTTCGTCGTCACCGGTCCTATCGTGGCGCACAGTGGCCCATTAGCCGCATTACAGACTGCGAACGGACTGTATGCCGTGGTGTTCGTGATGTGCTTTATCCTTGGGTTCGTCACGCGTCATCGCCTGCATAACGCACCAGCAACGCATTAATCTCAGTGCCGGAGGGCGCTTCGCTTGCCCGGCCTACACACTGCCGGATGGTGTCTGCGCCATCCGGCCTATTCTCATACCCTCTTCTTTCGCTGGCGATGTCGGCCCAAACACACTAAAACCCCTCAATTTGTATGCTAATTGTACAAATATGAAAAGCCTGTCAATTCCGTCACTTATAAAAATGCTGACAAATCAGTTATATACCTCTTAAGGAGTATATAAGGCCGAATTTGATTTGTATCAATAAGCGCGGTTGCTGAATCGTTAAGGTAGGCAGTAATAGAAAAGAAATCGAGGCAAAAATGAGCAAAGTCAGACTCGCTATTATCGGTAATGGTATGGTCGGCCATCGCTTTATTGAGGATCTTCTTGATAAATCCGACGCTGCCAATTTTGATATTACCGTCTTCTGTGAAGAACCCCGCAAAGCGTACGACCGCGTACACCTGTCATCCTACTTCTCTCACCACACCGCTGAAGAGCTTTCTCTGGTGCGTGAAGGGTTCTATGAGAAGCACGGCGTTAAGGTGTTAGTCGGTGAACGTGCAATTACCATCAACCGCCAGGAGAAGGTAATCCACTCCAGCGCGGGCCGTACGGTCTATTACGACAAGCTGATCATGGCGACCGGTTCCTATCCGTGGATCCCACCGATTAAAGGTTCCGAAACCCAGGACTGCTTCGTTTACCGTACCATCGAAGATCTCAACGCCATTGAGGCTTGCGCCCGCCGTAGTAAACGCGGTGCCGTCGTCGGTGGTGGCCTGTTAGGTCTGGAAGCCGCCGGAGCGCTGAAAAGCCTGGGCGTGGAAACCCACGTGATTGAATTCGCCCCCATGCTGATGGCTGAACAGCTGGATCATATGGGTGGCGAGCAGTTACGTCGCAAAATTGAAAGCATGGGCGTGCGTGTGCACACCAGCAAGAACACCAAAGAGATCGTCCAGGAAGGCACCGAAGCGCGCAAAACCATGCGTTTTGCCGACGGCAGCGAGCTGGAAGTTGATTTCATCGTCTTCTCCACCGGTATTCGCCCACGCGACAAACTGGCAACCCAGTGCGGTCTGGACGTCGCTCCGCGCGGCGGCATTGTCATTAACGACAGCTGCCAGACATCTGACCCGGATATCTACGCGATTGGCGAATGCGCCAGCTGGAACAACCGTGTATATGGTCTGGTGGCACCCGGCTACAAAATGGCCCAGGTCGCCGTGGATCATATCCTCGAAACTGAAAACGCTTTCGAAGGTGCGGATCTAAGCGCCAAACTGAAGTTGCTCGGCGTAGATGTTGGCGGAATTGGCGACGCGCACGCGCGTACACCGGGTGCCCGCAGCTATGTCTATCTCGATGAAAGCAAAGAAGTCTACAAACGCCTCATCGTAAGTGAAGATAACAAAACCCTGCTGGGTGCGGTTCTGGTCGGTGATACCAGCGATTACGGCAACCTGCTACAGCTTGTGCTGAACGCCATCGAACTGCCGGAAAACCCGGACTCGCTGATTCTGCCAGCGCACGCAGGCAGCGGTAAACCATCAATCGGCGTGGATAAACTCCCGGACAGCGCGCAGATTTGTTCCTGCTTCGACGTCACTAAAGGCATGCTGATTGCCGCTATCAACAAAGGTTGCCACACCGTTGCGGCGCTGAAAGCCGAGACCAAAGCCGGTACTGGCTGCGGCGGTTGTATCCCGCTGGTAACGCAGGTCCTGAACGCCGAACTGGCGAAGCAGGGTATCGAAGTGAATAACAACCTGTGTGAACACTTCCCGTATTCACGTCAGGAACTGTTCCACCTGATCCGCGTAGAAGGCATTAAAACCTTCGAAGAATTGCTGGCTAAACACGGTAAAGGTTACGGCTGCGAAGTGTGTAAACCCACCGTCGGCTCCCTGCTGGCCTCCTGCTGGAATGAATACATTCTTAAACCACAGCATACGCCGCTGCAGGACACCAACGACAACTTCCTCGCCAATATCCAGAAAGATGGTACTTACTCCGTGATCCCGCGCTCTGCGGGGGGGGAAATTACCCCTGAAGGCCTGGTGGCTGTGGGCCGTATCGCGCGTGAATTTAACCTGTACACCAAAATTACCGGTTCTCAGCGTATCGGTCTGTTCGGCGCGCAAAAAGATGACCTGCCGGAAATCTGGCGTCAGTTAATTGAAGCCGGTTTCGAAACGGGTCATGCGTACGCCAAAGCGCTACGTATGGCGAAAACCTGCGTAGGCAGCACCTGGTGCCGTTATGGTGTTGGCGATAGCGTTGGCTTCGGCGTCGAGCTGGAAAACCGCTACAAGGGCATTCGTACACCGCACAAGATGAAGTTTGGTGTTTCTGGCTGTACCCGCGAATGTGCGGAAGCCCAGGGTAAAGACGTCGGTATCATCGCCACCGAGAAAGGCTGGAACCTGTACGTTTGTGGTAACGGCGGGATGAAACCTCGTCATGCAGACCTGCTGGCGGCCGATGTCGATCGTGAAACGCTGCTCAAGTATCTTGACCGCTTTATGATGTTCTATATCCGTACTGCGGACAAACTGACCCGTACTGCACCGTGGTTAGATAACCTGGAAGGCGGTATCGAGTATCTGAAGTCCGTCATCATCGACGACAAACTGGGCCTGAACCAGCACCTGGAAGAAGAGATGGCCCGTCTGCGTGAAGCGGTGGTGTGTGAGTGGACAGAAACGGTCAACACGCCGTCCGCGCAGGTTCGTTTCAAACACTTTATCAACAGCGATAAACGCGATCCGAATGTTCAGGTTGTCCCTGAGCGCGAACAACATCGTCCGGCTACGCCTTATGAGCGTATTCCGGTGACTCTGGTGGAGGAAAACGCATGAGCCAGTGGAAAAACATCTGCAAAATCGATGACATTCTGCCTGCGACAGGCGTCTGCGCCCTGTTAGGTACTGAGCAGGTTGCTATTTTTCGCCCGTATCACAGCGATCAGGTGTTTGCGATCAGCAATATCGACCCATTCTTTGAGTCCAGCGTACTGTCGCGTGGGTTGATTGCTGAACATCAGGGTGAGCTGTGGGTCGCCAGTCCGCTCAAAAAACAGCGTTTTCGCTTAAGCGACGGTCTGTGCATGGAAGACGAACAGTTTTCCGTGAAGCATTACGAAGCCCGAGTGAAAGACGGCATGGTGCAACTGCGCGGTTAACTTATTTTTGGGAGGCGCAACGCCTCCCTTTTTTGACGTATTTGTAGGTCTTTTATTGGTAGGCCTGATAAGCGTAGCGCCATCAGGCAATTGCCGGATGGCGGCATAAATGCCTTATCCGGCCTACGGTTACGATTTCTTTTTATTTTTGTACTTCAAGGATAATCAACACATGTTCACAGACACTATTAATAAGTGTGCGGCTAACGCTGCGCGCATCGCACGCCTGTCGGCAAATAATCCACTCGGATTCTGGGTCAGCTCAGCAATGGCAGGGGCCTATGTCGGTCTCGGCATCATTCTTATTTTCACCCTCGGCAATCTGCTCGACCCATCCGTACGTCCTCTGGTAATGGGTGCAACCTTTGGTATTGCCTTAACGCTGGTGATTATCGCCGGTTCTGAACTGTTCACCGGCCACACGATGTTTCTCACGCTCGGCGTTAAAGCGGGCACCATCAGCCACGGTCAAATGTGGGCGATTCTGCCACAAACCTGGCTCGGCAACCTCGTGGGCTCTGTGTTTGTCGCTCTGTTATACAGTTGGGGCGGTGGCAGTCTGTTGCCGGTCGACACCAGCATCGTGCATACGGTCGCGCTGGCGAAAACCACCGCACCTGCAACTGTACTGTTCTTTAAAGGCGCCCTGTGTAACTGGTTGGTTTGCCTGGCAATCTGGATGGCAATCCGCACCGAAGGCGCGGCGAAGTTCCTTGCAATCTGGTGGTGTCTGCTGGCGTTTATCGCGTCCGGCTATGAACACTCCGTAGCCAATATGACGCTGTTTGCCCTTTCCTGGTTCGGCCATCACAGCGAGGCCTATACCCTGTCCGGAATTGGTCATAACCTTCTGTGGGTGACACTAGGTAATACTTTGTCCGGTGTCGTATTCATGGGATTAGGTTATTGGTATGCTACGCCAAAATCGGAGCGTCCTGTTCCGGCAAAAATCAACCAAGCTGAGAATCTGGCATAACAGCCAAATAATTAAGGGGTAATGTCGTGGATCATTTGCCTATATTTTGTCAACTACGTGACCGCGACTGCTTGATCGTCGGCGGTGGTGATGTCGCAGAACGCAAAGCGCGGTTACTGCTGGAAGCGGGCGCCCGTTTAACGGTTAATGCGCTGGCGTTTATTCCGCAGTTCAAAGTATGGGCAGATGAAAACATGCTGACGCTGGTTGAGGGGCCGTTCGATGAGTCCCTGCTCGACTCCTGCTGGCTGGCTATTGCCGCCACCGATGACGATGTCGTCAACCAAAGCGTCAGCAACGCCGCAGAGACACGCCGTATTTTCTGTAACGTGGTCGATGCGCCAAAAGCGGCCAGTTTCATCATGCCCTCAATTATCGACCGCTCTCCGCTGATGGTGGCGGTCTCCTCTGGCGGTACATCCCCTGTTCTTGCCCGCCTGCTGCGTGAAAGGCTCGAATCCGTGTTACCGCAGCATCTGGGCCAGGTCGCACAATATGCCGGGCAACTGCGCTCCCGCGTGAAAAAGCAGTTTGCCAGCATGGGTGAACGTCGCCGCTTCTGGGAAAAATTGTTTGTTAATGACCGCCTGGCGCAGTCGCTGGCGAACGACGATCAGCAAGCTGTAGAGGAAACCACTGAGCAGTTGCTCAGCGAACCGCTGGATCACCGGGGTGAAGTGGTATTGGTCGGTGCCGGTCCTGGTGATGCCGGGCTGCTGACTCTGAAAGGGCTACAGCAGATCCAGCAAGCTGATGTTGTGGTGTATGACCGTCTGGTTTCCGACGATATCATGAACCTCGTGCGTCGCGACGCAGACCGTGTGTTCGTAGGTAAACGTGCGGGTTATCACTGCGTACCGCAGGAAGAGATCAACCAGATCCTGCTGCGCGAAGCGCAACAAGGTAAACGCGTAGTGCGGCTGAAAGGCGGTGACCCGTTCATCTTTGGACGCGGTGGTGAAGAGCTGGAAACCCTGTGTCATGCCGGTATTCCATTCTCTGTCGTACCAGGCATTACCGCGGCTTCTGGTTGTTCTGCTTACTCCGGTATCCCACTGACCCATCGCGATTATGCGCAGAGCGTTCGTCTGGTTACCGGACACCTGAAAACAGGCGGTGAACTGGACTGGGAAAACCTGGCGGCAGAGAAACAAACGTTGGTGTTCTACATGGGATTGAATCAGGCGGCGACGATTCAGGAAAAACTCATCGAGTTTGGTATGCAAGCTGATATGCCGGTTGCCCTGGTCGAGAATGGTACCGCTGTAACACAGCGCGTCGTCAGCGGTGTGCTGACACAGCTCGGTGAACTGGCAAAACAGGTTGAAAGCCCGGCGCTGATTATCGTGGGCCGTGTTGTGGGATTACGCGATAAGCTGAACTGGTTCTCTAACCATTGATTCCCAACAACTCAGCGAAATAACCAACCGCATACCGTTCTGAAATCGTTCCGCTAATTAACACAAACGGCAGTCCTGGAATCTCTTTCCTGACTGCCGTTTTTATTTCCCACCTGTTTTTTAAAGCATATTTCCTTGTCTTTGGGTAGTCCTTATCTGGACTACCTCCCTGTTCCATTACTTGATATTTTCACCGGCGGAAAATGGATTTTTTCCATTTTTTTTCATATATATAAATAGTTATATC
>NZ_JANEWL010000057.1:0-29396 GCF_028069815.1 Citrobacter sp. Awk 2 | reverse complement strand
ATTAAATACATCTTATAGGTGCCCCATAAAGGAGATGTCTTATGTCCCATTTACGCATCCCGGCAAACTGGAAAGTTAAACGCTCTACTCCCTTCTTTACGAAAGACAATGTCCCGGCCGCTCTGCTTTCTCACCACAACACAGCAGCGGGCGTTTTTGGGCAACTCTGTGTGATGGAAGGCACTGTAACGTATTACGGCTTTGCCAATGAAGACGCAAAAGAACCTGAAGTAAAAGTGGTCATTAATGCCGGACAGTTCGCGACCAGCCCACCGCAGTACTGGCATCGCGTTGAATTAAGCGACGATGCGCAGTTCAACATTAATTTCTGGGTTGAAGATGACAACCATAGTGATGAGATGTATCAGGCGAAAAAGTCTTAATCCTTAACGCCTGTTAATCGATGGGCGGATTAGTCCGCCCATGAAGGTTTGTTCAATATATGGTCCTGCCAGTCACGCACTTCTGATTCTTTCACCGCGATATGGCGTACTGAAATACGCTCACCGTGCATTGCCGCCTTTGACCCCGTCAGCAATGGGTGCCAGTCCGGTAACCCTTTCCCTTCCGCTAATAAACGATAAGCGCAGGTCATCGGCAACCATTCAAAGGTTGGCAGGTTATCACGCGTGAGTTTGATGCAATCGGGCTCGTATTCGAATCGACGTTCATAATTACGGCACTGGCAGGTTTTGATATTGAGTTGCTTACACGCGACGTTGGTAAAGTAGATTTCGTCAGTGTCTTCATCCATAAGCTTATGCAGACAACATTGGCCGCACCCATCACATAATGACTCCCACTCGGCATCGGTCATTTCATCAAGGGTTTTACTTTGCCAGAAAGGTATGTCGCTCATCAGGGTATCCGCTATTTCACTAAAGCTGCACCTTATAACCAGTCTGGCACGTTGATGCAAGTTTTGCCGCCCGAAATAGGCGGCAAGCAGAGATTACAGCACCCGGGTGGTTAGTGTCTGACCATGGAAACGGATAGCCAGCTCATCACCGCTGTGTAACGGCCCAACGCCTGCTGGCGTCCCGGTCAGTACCACATCACCGGCTCTAAGCGTGAAGAATCGGCTCATGTAAGCAATCAATGGAACAATATGATGGATCATATCCGCCGTAGTGCCCTGCTGGCGCACTTCGCCGTTCACCGTTAATCCGAGCTGAGTATCCTGCGGATCGCCGTTAAATTCCGCGACCGGAATAAACCCCGACAGCGGGCAAGAATTGTCAAAACTCTTCGCTTTTTCCCACGGCTGACCCGCCTTTTTCATTTTGCCCTGGATATCGCGCAGGGTCAGGTCCAGCGCCACACCATAGCCAGCAATGGCTTTGCGTACATGCTCTTCTGTCGCCTGGCGCAGGTTTGCGCCGATCAGCACGGCCAGTTCAACTTCGTGATGAACGGAACCCATATCCGCCGGGATGACCAACGGTTGGCGCAAATCGCACAGCGCAGTTTCAGGCTTAATAAACAACACCGGCTCTTCCGGCGTTGTTCCCCCCATTTCTTTAATATGGTTTGCATAATTGCTACCTACGCAAACCACTTTGCTCACCGGGTAATCCAGCAGAGCACCATGCCAGTTATGATGTTGATACATTACTTTCCCCTAACGTAGTCATAGATTTCAGGTACTGCATCGATGAGACATGCTGCTGCCGGATGCAGTTTAACGTTTAGCGTCTGGTGTATTTTGTTTTACCGCAGATAAATGCTGTTTGAGTAAATCCTCAGGCGGCGGTGGTATTTGTAAATAATAGCCCTGCTCGGTTAGTGCCTGTTTTACTTTTTCAAGATCGGCATTAACCAGTTTTTTACGACCATCAAGCGGTAAAATCATTGCCAGCTTTGGCTGACCAAATCCTTTCATCAGTTCTTCAGGAACACGCGAGAAATCGTCTTTTTTTTCGACATATAAATAGGTCTGGTCACGTTTGCTGCTTCGGTAGATCACACAAAACATATCTTTTACTCTGAATTCACGGAATGGTGGCTTGCCTCAATATAATACTGACTATAACATGCCTTATAGTCTTCGGAATATCACCCCGCACTGGGGATGATAAATAGCAAATTGAGTAAGGCCAGGATGTCAAACACGCCAATCGAGCTTAAAGGCAGTAGCTTCACCTTATCAGTGGTTCACTTACATGAAGCAGAACCCGAGGTTATTCGTCAGGCGTTGGAAGACAAAATCGCGCAGGCACCTGCATTTTTAAAACATGCTCCCGTGGTGATCAACGTGAGTGGCCTTGAAAGCCCGGTAAACTGGTCGGCGCTGCAAAAAGTCATCACGTCCACGGGTCTGCGCATTATTGGTGTTAGCGGATGCAAGGATGCAAAACTTAAGGCAGAAATCGACGAAATGGGTCTTCCTTTACTGACAGAAGGTAAAGAAAAAGCCATTCGTTCCGCACCTGTTGAAGCTCCGGTACCTGCCGCACCGCCACAAAACGTTACTCCCATCACAAAAACACGATTAATAAATGTACCGGTTCGTTCCGGTCAGCGTATTTATGCTCCACAATGTGATCTGATTGTTACAAGTCACGTCAGTGCGGGCGCAGAGCTTATCGCTGATGGCAATATTCACGTTTATGGCATGATGAGAGGCCGTGCTCTGGCGGGCGCAAGCGGCGATCGGGAAGCGCAAATTTTCTGTACCCACCTGACGGCAGAACTGGTGTCTATCGCAGGTGTTTATTGGCTGAGTGATAAAATCCCAGCAGAATTTTATGGCAAAGCGGCACGTCTGCAATTGGCAGAGAACGCTTTGACAGTTCAACCGTTGAATTGATCCCTTTTTAACAAGGAATTTCTATGGCACGCATTATTGTTGTTACTTCGGGTAAAGGGGGCGTTGGCAAAACCACCTCCAGCGCGGCCATCGCTACAGGTTTGGCCCAGAAGGGAAAGAAAACTGTCGTTATTGATTTTGATATCGGCCTGCGTAACCTTGATTTGATTATGGGTTGTGAACGTCGCGTCGTTTATGACTTCGTCAACGTTATTCAGGGCGATGCGTCGTTAAATCAGGCGTTGATCAAAGATAAACGTACCGAAAATCTCTTTATTCTTCCGGCCTCACAGACTCGTGATAAAGACGCGCTGACCCGTGAAGGCGTCGCGAAAGTTCTGGACGATCTGAAAGCGATGGATTTTGACTTCATCGTCTGCGACTCTCCGGCAGGTATTGAGACCGGTGCGTTGATGGCCCTGTATTTTGCCGACGAAGCCATTATTACCACCAACCCGGAAGTGTCTTCTGTACGTGACTCTGACCGTATTCTGGGTATTCTGGCGTCGAAATCTCGTCGCGCTGAAAATGGTGAAGATCCGATTAAAGAGCATCTGCTGCTTACGCGCTATAACCCTGGCCGCGTAAATAAAGGTGACATGCTCAGCATGGAAGACGTACTGGAAATTCTGCGAATCAAGCTGGTTGGCGTGATTCCTGAAGATCAGTCAGTCCTGCGCGCGTCTAACCAGGGTGAGCCGGTTATTCTCGACATCAATGCTGATGCCGGCAAAGCCTATGCTGATACCGTAGACCGTCTGTTGGGAGAAGAACGTCCTTTCCGCTTCATTGAAGAAGAGAAGAAAGGTTTCCTCAAACGCCTGTTCGGAGGATAAGTTATGGCATTACTGGATTTTTTTCTCTCGCGGAAAAAGAGCACAGCGAACATCGCTAAAGAGCGACTGCAGATTATTGTTGCGGAACGTCGTCGTAGCGACGCCGAGCCGCATTATTTACCGCAGTTGAGGAAAGATATTCTCGACGTTATCTGTAAGTATGTACAAATTGATCCTGAAATGGTCACCGTACAGCTTGAACAAAAAGACGGCGATATTTCTATCCTTGAACTTAACGTGACTTTACCTGAAGCAGAAGAGTCTAAATAACGTCTTTTGTAAATAAGTCATGGTTGAAAAAAGGCAGATTATTCTGCCTTTTTTATTTCTGATCATAGTCCGGACTCCCCCCCATTTATTCCAAACTGAACTTCGGGTAGTTCTCAGCAAAATAGCGACGTAAATACTCCACGGTAATACGGATTTTTGCCGACGTCGCCAGACGTGACACATAAACAGCCCAAATATTTGCTGGTTGATAATAGTCAGGCAATATATGAACCAGATGCCCACTGGCGATGTTATCGCAGACATCCCACCATGAACGTAGCGCAATCCCCTGACCATCCACACACCATTGGTGAACAACTTCGCCATGATTGGAGGAGAGCGGCCCCGTCACCTTAATCGAGTGCACGCCCTCTTTGTTACGCATTTGCCAAATGCCAAATGGATGATCGCGCTCTTTAATCACCAGGCAGGGCAACGTGGACAGATCGTTCAGTTGTTTCGGTGTACCGTGCTGCGCCACAAACTCGGGTGATGCGCACAATATTCGGTAATTGGTCGCCAGCTTACGTGCGATCAAATTGGGTGCAATGTCATCCCCGATACGAATATCAAGATCGACACCTTCATTAACCAGATCGACTAACCGATCCTCAACGTCAAACCGCAACTCCAACTGCGGATACTCTTTTGCCAGCGCTGACAACGCTGGAGCCACGACACGGCGACCAAAACCAAAGCTGCTGATAATACGTAACATCCCCTGCGGGATCTGCCGGACATCAGACAGCTCATCCATCATCTGATCCACATCCTGCAGGATCCGCTGGGCCCATTCGTAGATCCGTTCCCCTTCCTCCGTGATGGTGACACGCCGTGTTGTACGGTGTAACAACACCACGTTCAGTGTCTGTTCCAGCAACGCAACACGCTTACTGATAAAAGCGGGTGAAACGCCTAGCTCCTCAGCAACCGCGGCAAAACCCGCGCGGCGGGCAACCAGCATAAAGACGCGTAAATCATTTAACAGCGGCAGATTATTCATGATCTGTGTTTTATGTTTCACCAGTTGGAGGGATTAACTATTAATCAGTCAATTATAGGATAAGGGGAAAGTCAATTTTGATGGCGTACAAGTGAGAGCTGCTATGAAGAAAACCTGTCGTATTGCCGCTATCCCCGGAGATGGCATTGGTAAAGAAGTCCTGCCTGAAGGCATTCATGTGTTACAGGCAGCCGCCGAACGCTGGGACCTGTCGCTCAGCTTTGAGCAAATAGAATGGGCCAGTTGCGAGTACTATACGCATCACGGCAAGATGATGCCGGATGACTGGCATGAACAGTTGAAATCCTTCGATGCTATCTACTTTGGTGCCGTCGGCTGGCCGGACACTGTACCGGATCACATCTCACTATGGGGCTCGTTACTCAAGTTTCGTCGGGAGTTCGATCAATACGTCAACCTGCGTCCGGTACGCCTGTTTCCTGGTGTTCCTTGCCCATTGGCGGGTAAGAAACCCGGCGACATTGATTTCTACGTTGTGCGTGAAAACACCGAAGGCGAGTATTCTTCACTGGGCGGGCGCGTAAGCGAGGGTACCGAACATGAAGTGGTCATTCAGGAGTCGGTCTTCACGCGTCGTGGCGTTGATCGCATTTTGCGTTACGCGTTTGAACTGGCACAGAGCCGTCCGCGTAAGACACTGACCTCGGCCACTAAATCAAACGGCCTTGCCATTAGCATGCCTTACTGGGATGAGCGTGTTGAAGCAATGGCTGCCCAGTACCCTGAAATCCGCTGGGATAAACAGCATATCGACATTCTGTGCGCCCGTTTTGTCATGCAACCGGAGCGTTTTGACGTGGTGGTCGCCTCTAACCTGTTTGGCGACATCCTGTCCGATTTAGGGCCAGCCTGCACTGGCACGATTGGCATTGCCCCCTCAGCAAACTTAAATCCGGAACGGACCTTCCCATCGTTGTTCGAACCGGTCCACGGTTCGGCCCCGGATATCTACGGCAAGAATATTGCTAACCCAATTGCCACTATCTGGGCTGGTGCGATGATGCTGGATTTCCTTGGCAACGGCGATGCGAATTATCAGGCCGCCCACGATGGCATTCTGGCCGCGATTGAACAGGTTATTGCCAGCGGCCCTAAAACGCCGGATATGAAAGGCAATGCCAGCACTCAACAGGTAGGTGACGCTATCTGCCGGGCACTGCGTTAGAGGTCAAACCACGAAATATGAGCCGCGTCACTGACGCGGTTTTTTTATGTGTTCTGTACGTCAAATAACCTGCGTGAATTCACTTTTTATTATTTCCGTTCCGTGTTTTATTGCTTCACGCATCAGGCAATTGTTTAATTCCTGTAAAGAACAAATAATAAAATTGTTAAATATGAAGCAACAAAATCTTACCCTACAGCATGATAACAACGACAGGCTAATGCCAAACGCGGGCGACTATGCCCAGGAGATCATCCATGTTGAGCAACGTAAAGAAAAAAGATGTGCCACTGATAGCCATCAGCCTGGTGGCTATTCTTTTTATCGCCGCCACACTCAGTCTCTTCCCTCAGCAGTCTGCACAAGTAGCGAATACCATTTTTAACGGTGTCACTCGCATGCTGGGTTCTGCCGTTCAGATCCTGGTCCTCATGGCTATGGGGCTGGTTGTCTATCTGGCCACCAGCAAATACGGCAATATTCGCCTCGGTGAAGGTAAAGCAGAATACAGTACGCTTTCCTGGCTGTTTATGTTTATTTGCGCTGGATTAGGCTCCTCCACGCTCTACTGGGGTGTTGCTGAATGGGCCTATTACTACCAAACACCGGGTCTGAACATCGCCCCACACTCACAAAAAGCGCTGGAATTCAGTCTGCCCTATTCCTTTTTCCATTGGGGGATCAGCGCGTGGGCGACCTACACACTGGCCTCGTTAACCATGGCCTACCATTTCCATGTGCGTAAAAACAAAGGGTTGAGCCTGTCCGGGATAATTGCTGCTATCACCGGCGTTCATCCACAGGGCGTATGGGGAAGACTGGTCGATTTGATGTTCCTGATCGCCACCGTCGGCGCGTTAACCATCTCCCTGGTCGTTACCGCTGCAACCTTCACCCGTGGTTTATCAGCGCTTACCGGTTTACCGGATAACTTTACAGTGCAAGCCTTTGTGATTCTGTTCTCTGGCGGCATCTTCTGTCTCAGCTCCTGGATTGGCATCAACAATGGTCTGCAACGTCTGAGCAAGATGGTGGGCTGGGGGGCATTTTTACTGCCATTGGTCGTACTGATTGTCGGCCCAACCGAGTTCATCACCAATAACATCATCAACGCTATCGGCCTGACGACACAAAACTTTTTGCAAATGAGCCTGTTTACCGACCCGCTCGGTAACGGTGAATTTACCCGCAACTGGACAGTGTTCTACTGGCTGTGGTGGATCTCCTACACCCCAGGCGTCGCTATGTTTGTGACGCGCGTTTCTCGCGGGCGCAAAATCAAAGAAGTTATCTGGGCATTAATCCTTGGCAGTACCGTCGGCTGTTGGTTCTTCTTCGGGGTGATGGAGAGCTACTCTATCCACCAGTTTGTCAATGGCGTGATTGATATCCCGCAGATCATGGCAACACAGGGCGGCGAAACGGCGGTGCAGCAGGTACTGATGTCATTGCCAGCCGGGAAGCTGTTCCTGGTCGCATATCTGGCCATCATGATTATTTTCCTTGCCTCGCATATGGATGCTGTGGCCTACACCATGGCAGCCACCAGCACACGTAACCTACAGGAAGGAGAAGATCCTGAACGTGGCTTACGTCTGTTCTGGTGTGTAGTCATCACTTTGATTCCATTATCCATTTTATTCACCGGCGCGTCTCTGGAAACAATGAAGACCACGGTGGTTCTGACCGCCCTTCCCTTCCTCGCCATCCTGTTGGTGAAGGTCGGCGGTTTTCTTCGCTGGGTACGGCAGGACTATGCCCATGTTCCTGCTCACCAAATTGAAAGTCATCTTCCCGAAGCACCGGTCGACGCACCTGTCACGCCACCGGCCGGGACACTACTCAAAGGCGGCAATTAAGCGCCAGTAAAAAACCTCTTACTCACAAATTAAAGGTAATCCAATGAGCAATCTGAGCCCTGAGTTTATTCTGCCGCAAAATTTTTGTGCCAATCCGCAGGACGCCTGGACTATCCCGGCACGGTTCTATACCGACCAGCAGGCTTTTGAACACGAGCAAGAGAACGTGTTTGCCAAAAGCTGGATTTGTGTTGCCCACAGCAGCGAACTGGCAAAGCCAAATGACTATGTCACACGTGAAGTGATTGGTGAGAACATCGTACTGGTACGTGGTCGCGATAATGTACTGCGCGCTTTCTACAATGTCTGCCCGCATCGTGGTCATCAACTGCTGAGCGGCGAAGGGAAAGCCAAAAACGTGATTACCTGCCCCTACCACGCGTGGGCGTTCAAACTTGATGGCAATCTGGCGCATGCCCGTAACTGTGAAAACGTCGCTAACTTTGACAGTGAGAAGGCTCATCTGACACCAGTACGACTCGAAGAATATGCCGGTTTTGTCTTCATCAATATGGACCCGAACGCCGGTAGCGTTGAAGAACAGCTTCCGGGACTGGCAGCCAAAGTCGTCGAGGCCTGCCCTGACGTGCACGATCTAAAGCTCGCCGCGCGTTTCACTACCCGCACGCCGGCCAACTGGAAAAATATCGTTGATAACTATCTGGAGTGCTACCACTGCGGTCCGGCCCATCCAGGTTTTTCCGACTCAGTACAGGTTGACCGTTACTGGCATACCATGCACGGCAACTGGACGCTGCAATACGGTTTTGCCAAACCCTCTGAGCAGTCGTTTAAGTTCGAAGAAGGTGTTGATGCTGCGTTCCACGGCTTCTGGTTGTGGCCGTGCACCATGCTCAACGTCACGCCAATCAAAGGCATGATGACCGTTATTTATGAATTCCCGGTGGATGCAGAAACCACACTGCAAAACTACGACATCTATTTCACTAATGAAGAGCTGACCGAAGAGCAAAAAGCGCTGATCGAATGGTATCGCAATGTCTTCCGCCCTGAGGATTTACGCCTGGTTGAGAGCGTACAAAAAGGTCTGAAATCACGTGGCTATCGTGGACAGGGACGCATTATGGCAGATACCAGCGGTAGCGGAATCTCCGAACATGGCATTGCCCATTTCCATAATCTGGTCGCTCAGGTGTTTAAGGATTAATCCGCGAAGGAGTTCGTTATGACTGTTTTTCAGACTTCACTTTTTCGCCAGCAGGCGTTTATCGCCGGACACTGGTGTGATGCCGATGACAGTAACACGTTGTCAGTCAGCAACCCGGCAACAGGGGCCGTTCTGGGGCAAATTCCCAACATGGGAACGTCAGAGGCGCAACACGCCATTGATGCCGCATCTCAGGCGCTACCGGCCTGGCGAGCAATGACCGCAGCCCAACGTTCCACGTTGCTTAAAGCCTGGCATCATTTAATTCTCGACAACAAAACGGCGCTGGCGCAAATCATGACCGTCGAGCAGGGCAAGCCGCTGGCTGAGGCGGAAGGAGAGATTGTCTATGCCGCGTCGTTTATTGAGTGGTTTGCCGAGCAGGCTAAACGCACTAATGGCGAGATTATCCCCTCACCTGCGGCGGATAAGCGGTTGATGGTAATCCGCCAGGGTATCGGAGTCTGCGCGGCAATTACGCCATGGAACTTCCCTGCGGCAATGATCACCCGCAAAGCCGGCCCCGCGCTGGCCGCAGGTTGTACGATGGTAGTAAAACCGGCCAACGAAACACCGTTTACCGCTCTGGCGCTGGCAGAACTTGCACGTCAGGCCGGTATTCCGGCGGGTGTTATCAATGTCGTGACCGGAAAGTCTCGCGAAATTGGTGCAGTGTTCACCGCTGACGATCGCGTACGCAAACTGTCGTTTACCGGCTCTACCGAGGTAGGGCGAGTACTGATGCGTCAGTGTTCCGATTCTATCAAAAAGGTCTCACTGGAGCTGGGCGGCAACGCGCCGTTTATCGTATTTGAGGACGCGGATCTCGACAAAGCCGTTGAAGGCGCGCTGGTGGCTAAATTCCGCAATGCCGGACAAACCTGCGTTTGCGTGAACCGTTTTTACATTCATCAGGCTGTTTATGACGCGTTTTGTGAGAAATTCGTGGCCCGGGTCGCCGCTCTGAAAGTCGGCAACGGTGAGCAACCCGGCGTACAAATCGGTCCGCTAATCAATACCGCTGCCGTAGACAAAGTGCAGTCGCTTCTCGATGACGCGTTGACGCGGGGCGCCACGTTGTTAACCGGAGGTCAGCGCCATGCGCTGGGAGGACACTATTTTACGCCCACCGTCATCGGTAACGTGCAGCCGGGCACGCAGTTGCTCCAGGAAGAGATATTCGGACCGGTCGCCGCGCTGGTGAAATTTGAAGATGAACAGGATGTGATCCGCCAGGCAAATGACACCATTTATGGACTGGCATCCTACTTCTACAGCAATGATGCCGCGCGCATCTGGCGTGTTTCTGAGCAACTGGAGTATGGCATGGTCGGTATAAATACCGGACTGATCTCGAATGAAGTCGCCCCTTTCGGTGGTGTGAAGCAGTCAGGGTTGGGGCGAGAAGGTTCCGAACACGGTATCGAAGATTACCTGGAAATGAAATATCTCTGCCAGGGGCTGTAACGACAGATTCCGGCGTGGCGGGTAACCCGCGCCGGACAGATTTTTTAGGGAGTGCCGCAATGTCTGAATATCAAATGCGAGAAGTTCAGGTCAGTCAGATTGAAACGATTACCGCGCATGTAAAGCGCTTCACCTTAACGGCTGCCTCAGGCGATCTGTTGCCTGCGTTCCAGGGAGGCAGCCATATTATCGTGCAAATGCGCGATGGCGAAAATCTCTATAGCAACGCGTACTCGTTGATGAGCTCACCGTTGGATACCCGCACCTGGCAAATTGCTGTGCGCCTGGAGGAGAATTCCAAAGGCGGTTCACGATACCTGCATCAGCAGGTCAAACCCGGCGATACGCTGACGATTTCCACGCCCAATAATCTTTTCGCCCTCGAACCGCAGGCGCAAAAGCATCTGTTAATTGCTGGTGGCATTGGTATTACGCCCTTCCTGTCGCAGATCCCGGAACTCGAAAATGCCCAGGCAGAGTGGCAGCTACATTACTGCTCACCCAGCCCGGAAAACTGCGCGTTTCATGATGAACTGAAACAGCACCACCAGGCCGATCGCATTCATCTGCATCTTTCGAGCGAAGGCACACGCCTCGACCTGGCACGTCTGCTTGCCGATGTAGAACCCGGCACCCACATTTATACCTGCGGCCCGGCCGTGCTTAACGATGCCGTAAGAAGCGAGGCCACACGCCACGGTCTGGATAACAATACGCTGCATTTTGAGCAATTTGCGCTAGAGAATAAGAGCGGTGATGCGTTCACCCTCGTGCTGGCACGTTCCGGACGTGAGTTTGTCGTTCCGCAAGAGATGACTATTCTGCAGGTTATCGAAAATAACAAAGCTGCCAGAGTCGAGTGTCTGTGCCGTGAAGGCGTGTGCGGTACCTGCGAGACGGCGATTCTTGAAGGGGAAGCGGATCACCGCGATCAATACTTTAGCGACGACGAAAAAGCCAGCCAGCAGAGCATGCTTATCTGCTGTTCACGCGCCAAAGGCAAACGCCTGGTGCTAGATTTGTAGAATTTTACCGACCGGATAAGCGATGGACTACCCGGTCGGCCTGATCGCTTACTGCGGATAGTCCAGCAGCAGCGCCTTGAGGCGGTCGGCCATCAGTTCGCCACGCCAACCGGAAATCAGCTCCGGCAGGGACGCCTGCGGCTTTAATTTCCAGTGCCAGTTTAGCAACTGGTTGATTTGACGACGCGAAGCAAGGAGTTCCACACTAAGATTCTGCTCCGCACTCACGTCGGCCACCAGGGCTTTAATGGCTTTGAATGCCTTGCGATAACCCGGCATATCCATCAGATTCAGCAACGGTTGCGGCAATGCTTCCTCCGGCATTGCCTGCGCTTTCTCGACCAGTGAAATCAGCGTCTTGCCATGGAAGCGAATTTCACTACCTGAGAGGCCCAGGCTATCCAGTTCTCCCAGACTTCCCGGCATATAGCGGGCAACCGCCCACAGATGTTCTTCGCGCACCACGAAGTTCACTGCCAGATCACGCTCACGCGCTTTGCGTAACCGCCAGTCGGCCAGGAGTTGCAGGCAAGCGAGCTGACGGGTACGCAGCTGCCAGGCATTGGTAATTTCTCGCCACGCATCTTCAGGTGCCAGAATTTCCTGACGACGCTGTTGCATCAAACGACATTCGTCCAGCGCAGCGGGCAACCAGCCGGACGCATCCGTTTCTGCCATCAGTTTTGTGGTGATCGGTAATAAATACCAGACATCTGCCGCCGCATACTCGCACTGCCGCTCAGTCAGCGGTCTGGCCAGCCAGTCGGTGCGTGATTCACTTTTATCCAGCGCCACCCCGGTGAATTCTTCCACCATCGCAGCAAAGCCCCACGACAGCGGGCGTCCACAAAAGGCGGCCAGAATCTGTGTATCGATCAGTGGTTGCGGGAGTTCACCGAACGTGTTGAGAAACACTTCCAGGTCTTCACTTCCGGCATGCAGAAATTTAGTGATCGCAGTGTCACGCAGGATATCGCGCAGCGGCGACCAGTCGGTGATCCCTAGCGGGTCAATCAGAGCAACGTGTTTGCCATCAAACAGCTGGATCAGCCCCAACTGCGGGTAGTAGGTACGCGTGCGAACAAATTCTGTATCCAGGGCTATCGCCGGAAATTCACGGACGGCTTCGCACAGCGTGGCTAACGCGTCGTCCGTAGTGATCATTTGATAATTCAAATCGTGCTCTCTTAGGTTTTCGCCAAAAAAAACGCCGGATTATCCGGCGTTTTCTGCTGGCTGTCTTAACGCTCAGCCTTTATTGTCCACTTTGCTGCGGGCTTCGTCACGTAATTCTCGTCGCAAAATTTTACCGACGTTAGATTTCGGCAACTCATCACGGAATTCCACCAGTTTCGGAACTTTGTAGCCTGTCAGATGACGACGGCAAAAAGTAACCAGCGCTTCATCGGTTAACGAAGCATCCTTCTTCACCACAAAGATTTTTACCGCCTCACCGCTGCTGCCCGACGGTACGCCGACAGCGGCCACTTCCTGAACGCCAGGGTGCTGCATGACTACGTCTTCAATTTCGTTCGGATAAACGTTAAAACCCGACACCAGAATCATATCTTTCTTACGATCGACAATACGCAGGAAGCCTTCGTCGTCCATTACTGCGATATCGCCCGTGTGCAACCAGCCATTTTTGACAATTTCATCGGTCGCATCCGGGCGCTGCCAGTAGCCCAACATCACCTGCGGTCCTTTAACACACAGTTCGCCCGGCTCTCCCGGCGGAACCTCATTGTCGTCATCATCCACCAGTTTGACCTCGGTAGACGGAACCGGTAACCCGATACTGCCGCTATGATAGTCGATATCGTGCGGGTTAACGCTTACCAGTGGAGCACATTCGGTCAGACCATAACCTTCCAGCAGATATTGGCCGGTCAGCTTCACCCAGCGTTCTGCCACCGCCTGCTGAACGGGCATTCCGCCCCCTGCAGACAGGTGCAACGACGAAAAGTCCAGTTGCTGGAACTCTTTGTTATTCAGCAACGCGTTAAACAACGTATTGACGCCGGTCATCGCGGTAAACGGGTATTTTGCCAGCTCTTTCACCAGCCCCGGAATATCACGCGGGTTAGTGATCAGCAGGTTTTGCCCACCCAGTTCAATAAACAGCAGGCAGTTCATGGTGAGCGCGAAAATGTGATACAGCGGTAGCGCCGTCACCACCAGCTCTTTACCCGGATGCAGCAATGGTCCGTAAGTGGCGTTAACCTGCTCCAGGTTAGCCAGCATGTTACGGTGCGTAAGCATTGCGCCTTTCGCCACGCCGGTGGTACCACCGGTATACTGCAGAAAAGCCAAATCTTCAGACACGACTTCCGGCTTTACATACTGCATGCGGTAGCCGTTTTGCAGCGCACTGCGAAATGAGATGGCATCCGGCAGGTGATATTTTGGCACCAGACGCTTGATATACTTCACGACGAAGTTAACCAGCGTCCCTTTCGCGGTCGACAACTGATCGCCCATACGCGTCAGAATCACGTGTTGAACCGAGGTCTTATCGACCACTTTCTCCAGCGTGTGAGCAAAGTTAGAGACGATGACGATCGCCGACGCACCGCTATCGTTGAGCTGATGCTCCAGCTCGCGTGGCGTGTACAGCGGGTTAACGTTCACCACAATCATGCCGGCACGTAAAATCCCAAACAGTGCAACAGGATATTGCAACAGGTTGGGCATCATCAGTGCCACGCGATCGCCCTTTTTCAGTCCAAGTCCTTGTTGCAAATAAGCCGCAAATGCCCGACTGCGCTCTTCGAGCTTGCGGAAGGTCATCACCTCCCCCATGTTCATAAACGCAGGCTGATCGGCATAGCGCCTTACTGAGTGTTCGAAGAGTTCCACCAGGGATTGATAACGGTCAGGATTGATCTCCGCGGGAACACCTGCGGGATAACGGTTAAGCCAAACCTTTTTCAATACATCACCTCTAAAATGCGTATTCGTCGTCATCACAACCCCAGGCAATAAACAAACTGTTAACATAATATTAACTCAGCGTACCAGTTTGTTTATTACACAACGACAAGGTTGCGAAGCACGTCACTATTTATTTTTCTTATATCCACGTTAATGCAGAAACAGCGGACGAGCCGCTGTTTCTTTTACCATTAAAACAAAGAGTTACTCTGTTACTATCGTCTGAACCTGTGCGGGGCCGGGATTGTACCATCCCCATCCGCCGTAGCCACCGTAAGGCCAGCCACGCGCACCGTAGAACCAGGGGTCAATCGGCTGCGGAGGCATCACAATCTGCTGGGTAATATGCCAGCGTTTATAACCAGTTACCTGCATCAGCATGAACTTATACGGTGTACTACCAATTTTTCCGTCCACTGTTCCGCTAAT
Organism: Citrobacter sp. Awk 2; assembly: GCF_028069815.1. NCBI lineage: Bacteria > Pseudomonadati > Pseudomonadota > Gammaproteobacteria > Enterobacterales > Enterobacteriaceae > Citrobacter > Citrobacter sp. Awk 2. The sequence goes on along the minus strand of NZ_JANEWL010000057.1, from coordinate 14,410 downwards.
GGGTCCGACTACAGTGACCAGTTGACCACGAAAATCTACCGGGTCGAGGAAGCCGTTAACATCGGCATAAATCCGCCCGCGTGACGCTTCGCCCAGAATCGGTCGTGCCCCGCTATCGAGCGGCATAGTGGCGATCTCCAGTCGGGATTTCCCCTGCTGGTTTTGAATATCCACCACCTTACCGCCAAAACGTGCTTCTTGTCCGACGTACAACTGCGGCGCATTCATCACTCGCACCAGATCCTGCTGCGGTGTCGGGCTCGAACCTTTAATCGCATCCGGGATGGTGACACAGCCGCTTAGCGATAACGCCAATACGCCTGCCAGTACACCTTTCATTAACTGCTTTTGGACCACCATGTTGCGACTCCCTTTTCTTAGCGCCTGCCCCGGCACGTTCAGACAACTGCACATCGGCGGCTGTTCGTATTAACCGGGGGATTTACTACTAAGATTCATTCTTTACCAGGAAGTTTCTTCCACGCCACGGTGTTACGTAAATAAACCGGTTCAGCATGTTCAACAGCCACGGTCTTGCCGCATGCCAGCATTTGCGTCGCGACAGGCAGCATATCTTCTGCAGCTGGAAGCAATACGTCGCCATCGTTCAGCGTCAGACCACTGTCTTTGCCGAGTTCAGGCCAGGCTGGCCAACCCGTGCCAACGGTTACCCAGTCGCCAGAAAGCTGCAGCAGGCGATCGTGTACCTGCTCCGGCGTTAGCACCGCTTCTGTCTCTTCGCCGTGCCAGATGCCATCATCATCACGCTGGTATTCAGCCCAGTAAACTTCACCCATACGAGCATCAATCGCTGCCAGCACGCGTGTCGCACCGGATTTACGCCAGGCACCCTGTGCCATTGTCATCAGAGTAGAAACCCCGATCATCGGTAAATTCGCCCCTAGCGCCAGCCCCTGAGCGATACCAATACCGATGCGTACACCAGTGAAACTGCCGGGGCCGCGACCAAATGCCAGGGCATCAATATCGGTGAGCGTTAAATCGCCAGCGGCCAGGATATCCTGGACCATCGGCAAAATTCGTTGGGTATGTTCTCGTGGGCAAAGCTCGAAGTGAGCCTTGATAGTACCGTCATTCCACAGGGCAACAGAGCACGCCTCTGTGGCGGTATCGATAGCCAGAATTCGCATGGGTATTTGTGATCAGATCAATAAATTTGGCGCGCATCTTACCACACTCCGTAACAAATTACTCAGCCGATGGTATCGCAAGAAAGCGAACAGCACGCGCAATATCACGCGTGCGTGGCGCAGGCGGAAGGCTTGCCAGGAAGGTCGCGCCATAAGGTCGCATCACCAGGCGGTTATCACAAATCACCAGCACACCGCGATCGTCAGCATCACGGATCAGTCGCCCTACCCCCTGTTTCAGCGTGATAACCGCATCCGGGAGCTGAACCTCTTCGAAAGGATCGCCACCGCGCAGGCGGCAGTCTTCCATCCGCGCTTTTAACAGCGGATCGTCCGGAGAGGTAAACGGCAATTTATCGATAATCACCAGCGACAGCGTATCGCCACGCACGTCTACCCCTTCCCAGAAACTACTGGTGGCAACCAGCAAGGCATTCCCTGCGCTGACAAACTGTTGCAGCAGTTGCCCTTTACTGGTTTCGCCTTGTAAAAGTACGGGAAGCGTCATGGTGGCACGGAATTGCTCTGCCAGATCGCGCATCATTGCATGCGAGGTACACAGCATAAAGCAGCGCCCGTTGTTCGCTTCAATAATAGGGCGCAACATAGCAGCCAGTTGACGCGCCGCGCCAGGCTGGTTGGTTTGCGGCAGATTGCGTGGTACGCACAGCAGTGCCTGACGCGTGTAATCAAAGGGGCTCGGCAGCAGCATCGACTCGGCTTCATCAATGCCTAACCGCGCCGTAAAATGGTGAAGATCGTCGTTTACCGACAATGTCGCGGAGGTGAATATCCAGCACCCCGGCTTTTGTTCCATCACTTCTTTGAATTTGTCGGCCACAGTAAGCGGCGTCAATGCGAGCGTAAAATGCCGGGACGTACATTCATACCAGTAACTGAATCCTGGCTGATTGATCTCTTTCAGGCGTTTTAATCGGGCACGGTACAGCGTGGCGCGCTCAAACGCGGCATCCAGCAGCGCAGAGCGCCCGAGGGACAATTTCGCCACGTCGTAGCACAGCTCCAGGGTGTCATCAAGAAGTAGAAACGCCCGTTGCACACGTTGGTCAGCCAACAGCTCTCGTAGGTTTCCGCGATAGCCGGGCTCGCCGAGCTGTAAGCGAAAGTCCTGCGCGCTTTGCGCCAGACGATCAGCGCATTTTTGTAGCTGTTGTGTGTCTTTCAATTCTGTGCGATACGCAATCGTAATATCTTTCGCCAGGTCGAGTAGTTGTCGGCTGGAAAGTGATTGACCAAAGTACTGGCTGGCGATATCCGGTAGCTGATGGGCTTCATCGAAGATCATCACATCTGCCTCGGGGATTAATTCACCAAATCCACTCTCTTTCACCACCATATCGGCGAGAAACAGATGGTGGTTGACCACCACCACATCTGCATCCATTGCTTTTTTACGGGCTTTGACGACGAAGCACTCTTTATACAGCGGGCAGTCGCTACCCAGGCAGTTATCGTTAGTGCTGGTCACCAGTGGCCAGGCCTGTGAATCTTCCGCCACGCTGACACAGGTGCTGATATCCCCATCAAGCGTTTGATTTGACCATGAGCGCAGCAGTATGACATCGCTTAACGTTTGTACCGGCAGATCACCCCCCGCCAGCGCCTGCTGTTCGAGGCGTTCCAGACACAGGTAGTTGGAGCGCCCTTTTAGCAACGCCAGCTTACCGGTGAATTTCAGTGCTTTGGCAACGGTGGGAAGATCGCGACTGTAGAGCTGATCCTGCAACGCTTTCGATCCCGTCGACACGATCACTTTCTTTCCAGCGCGAAGCGCCGGGGCGAGATAAGCGTATGTTTTACCTGTGCCAGTGCCGGCTTCTACAACAAGCGGTTGTGATTTTTCAATGGCATGACTGACAGCAATCGCCATCTGTCGCTGTGGTTCACGCGGTTTAAAACCCGGTATCGCTTTAGCCAATTGACCGTCTGCTGCAAAATCGTCCGTCACACTGCCCCCTGTTCATTTGAACAGGGATTATGTCAGGCCGGCGGGTCTTTCGCCAGTTGAAGAGGTGACGCGGGCGCAACATTATGGCAGTCTTGGCGCAATCTGAAGCCCATGAAGAAAAATGTAAATAAGGAATGATTTATGACGATTGTGCGCATTGATGCCGAAGCACGTTGGTCTGACGTGGTTATCCATAACAACACGTTGTACTACACCGGCGTACCGGAGAACCTGGATGCAGATGCCTTTGAACAAACTGCAAATACGCTGGCACAAATTGATGCAGTGCTGGAAAAACAGGGTAGCAACAAGTCACGAATCCTTGATGCCACCCTTTTTTTGGCAGACAAAAGTGATTTTGCCGCAATGAATAGAGCCTGGGATGCGTGGGTCGTTGCCGGTCACGCGCCGGTACGTTGTACGGTACAGGCCGGGTTGATGAACCCGAAATACAAAGTCGAGATCAAGATTATCGCTGCGGTTTAAGCAGCGTTACTCGTCTTCATCTTCAAAACGCGCCACGATCCGTTCACCGGTATGGCTGGCGCGTAGCTCTTCAGCAACCAGAGCAATCGCTTGTCCGCTGCTCATCCCCTGCGACATCAGTTCCTGAATACGCTCTACCGCTTTTTGCTGCTGCTCATGACTGAGTGAAGGTAAACCTGCAAACATTGTTAACTCCTGCTAAATTGTCTGCGCTAATTATTTCATGCTACCGGGCAGTTAGCCAGTAGAGTAGCAACGAGTCAGGACTGATGAAGACGTTATCTCTCGCAGTAATCACATTACCCTGGTGTCAGGACGCCGCTGAACGCTATTTTTCGACCTTAAGCCAGCATCCGTGGGCGATGCTGTTACATTCAGGTCATGCCGATCATCCGCATAACCGTTTTGATATTCTGGTCGCCGACCCCTTAGCGACGCTGGTCACGCGTGCTCAGGAGACTGTGGTCAAGGACAGGCAAGGCATTTTGCGCACGCCTGATGACCCGATGACAGTATTACATTCAACGCTAACCGCCCTGGCTATTCAGCCTGAATATCATCCCGACTTACCGTTCCAGGGCGGCGCACTGGGTCTGTTTGGCTACGATCTGGGCCGCCGCTTTGAATCGCTGCCGAATATCGCCGAATGCGATATCGCCCTGCCGGATATGGCCGTCGGTATCTATGACTGGGCGTTGATTGTCGATCACCAGCGACAGACTGTATCACTGCTTAGCCATAGCGATGTGCATGCCCGTCTGGCGTGGCTCGAAGATCAACTGCCGCCTGTACGTGAGCCATTTACATTAACGTCGGCATGGCGCTCGAATATGAGCCGTGAGCAATACGGCGAAAAGTTTCGTCAGGTGCAGCACTATCTGCACAGCGGCGACTGCTATCAGGTCAACCTGGCCCAACGTTTTCAGGCACAGTATCAGGGCGATGAATGGCAAGCGTTTGTGCAGCTCAATCGCGCCAACCGCGCGCCATTCAGTGCGTTTATACGCCTGGAAGACGGGGCGATCCTCAGCCTGTCGCCGGAGCGCTTTATCCAACTGGAAAATCAGCATATCCAGACGCGTCCCATCAAAGGCACGCTACCCAGACTGGACGATCCTGATGCCGATCGCCAGCAAGCCGACAAGCTGGCAAATTCGCCAAAGGATCGGGCGGAAAACCTGATGATCGTCGATTTGATGCGTAACGATATCGGACGCGTCGCCGTTCCAGGCTCGGTTAAGGTTCCGGAACTGTTTGTGGTTGAACCCTTCCCGGCCGTACATCATCTGGTCAGTACCATCACCGCACGTTTGCCACAGACGCTGCACGCGACCGATCTATTACGTGCAGCCTTCCCTGGTGGCTCCATTACAGGCGCACCAAAAGTGCGGGCAATGGAAATTATTGATGAGCTGGAGCCACAACGTCGTAACGCCTGGTGCGGCAGCATCGGTTATCTGAGCTTTTGCGGCAATATGGATACCAGTATCACCATTCGCACCCTGACAGCGACCGGCGGGCAGTTGTACTGTTCAGCTGGCGGCGGCATTGTAGCGGACAGTCAGGAAGACGCGGAATATCAGGAAACATTTGATAAAGTGAATCGTATTTTGCATCAACTGGAGAACTGACACGTGGAAAACAGCAGCCTGACGCTTGATGATTTTTTATCACGTTTTCAACTCCTGCGCCCGCAGGTAAATCATGATGCGCTAAACCAACGCCAGGCCGCCGTACTGATCCCTATCGTCCGTCGCCCACAGCCGGGGTTGCTATTGACCCAGCGCTCCGTTCATTTGCGAAAACATGCCGGGCAGGTCGCCTTTCCTGGGGGCGCGGTGGACAGCAGCGATGCTTCGCTGATTGCCGCCGCACTGCGTGAAGCCCAGGAAGAAGTGGCAATTCCGCCTTCATCCGTTGAGGTCATTGGCGTACTACCGCCGGTTGATAGTGTGACCGGGTTCCAGGTCACACCGGTGGTGGGCATCATCCCTCCCAATTTACCGTATCGAGCCAGTGAAGATGAGGTTTCAGCGGTGTTTGAAATGCCGTTGGCGCAAGCCCTGCATTTAGGTCGTTACCATCCCCTCGATATCTACCGTCGTGGCGATTCACATCGTGTGTGGCTTTCCTGGTATGAACACTATTTCGTCTGGGGAATGACCGCCGGAATAATTCGTGAGCTGGCGCTGCAAATTGGCGTGAAGCCCTGACTATACTTATCTTTACGCACGCCATAGACAACTTGAAACTCAAGTCACAACATTAGTAAAACCGCGGTTATCTATTAGTTTAATTCATGTGAATAGTTAAGCCGATCGCCGCGTTCCCTCTTACACTATGCGCAGTTATAACATCGTTACTGGAAAGCCCAGTCGCCCTGTAGGAGTATTATCGTGATTAGTCTATTCGACATGTTTAAGGTGGGGATTGGTCCCTCATCTTCCCATACCGTAGGGCCTATGAAGGCGGGTAAACAGTTCGTCGATGACCTGGTCGAAAAAGGATTACTGGACAGCGTTACCCGTGTTGCCGTCGACGTGTATGGTTCACTGTCGCTCACGGGTAAAGGTCACCACACCGATATCGCCATTATTATGGGTCTGGCGGGCAATGAGCCTGCTACCGTTGACATTGACAGCATCCCCGGATTTATCCGCGATGTAGAAGCACGTGGACGCCTGCTGCTTGCGCAGGGTCAACACGAAGTGGATTTCCCACAGAATGACGGCATGCGTTTTCACAACGGCAATTTGCCGTTGCATGAAAACGGAATGCAGATCCATGCGTACAACGGCGAAACCGTCATTTACAGCAAAACGTACTATTCCATTGGCGGTGGGTTCATCGTTGATGAAGAACATTTTGGCCAGGATGCAGCGAATGAGGTCAGCGTACCTTATCCGTTCAAATCCGCGACCGAAATGCTGGAATACTGCAACAGCACCGGTCTGTCTCTCTCTGGCATGGTGATGCAGAACGAACTCGCACTGCACAGCAAGAAAGAGATTGAAGATTACTTCGGCAACGTCTGGCAAACCATGCAGGCCTGTATCGATCGTGGGATGAACACCGAAGGCGTTCTGCCTGGACCGCTGCGCGTTCCTCGTCGTGCCTCCGCCCTGCGTCGTATGTTGGTCTCCAGCGACAAGCTCTCCAACGATCCGATGAACGTGATCGACTGGGTGAACATGTTTGCGCTGGCCGTTAACGAAGAAAACGCTGCGGGTGGCCGCGTAGTAACAGCACCCACTAACGGTGCCTGCGGGATCGTGCCTGCCGTTCTGGCTTACTACGATCACTTTATTGAATCTGTCAGCCCGGATATCTACACCCGTTATTTCCTGGCGGCGGGGGCAATTGGTGCGTTGTACAAGATGAATGCCTCTATCTCTGGCGCCGAAGTAGGCTGTCAGGGTGAAGTCGGTGTGGCATGTTCCATGGCTGCTGCTGGTCTGGCTGAGCTACTGGGCGCGAGTCCGGAACAAGTTTGTGTGGCTGCCGAGATTGGTATGGAGCACAACCTGGGCTTAACCTGCGACCCGGTTGCCGGACAAGTGCAGGTTCCGTGCATCGAACGTAACGCTATTGCGTCCGTGAAGGCGATCAACGCCGCACGTATGGCAATGCGTCGTACCAGCGCACCGCGCGTCTCGCTGGATAAAGTCATCGAAACAATGTACGAAACAGGCAAAGATATGAATGCCAAATACCGCGAAACATCACGCGGTGGCCTGGCAATCAAAGTCCAGTGTGACTAATACTTAATTTTCGCCCATCTGCGACGGATGGGCGAATTTACCCCTTCTCGCTCGTCTACTGTAATTTTCCCCACTACACTTGCTCTGTTGCTGTTGGCTTCTGGGACCAACGGCTTATCGGGCGGCCCGCATGCAAACAGCACAACGGATCATTCAAAACTATCGCCGTAATCGCTTAATCGTCTGCACAATATGTGCACTACTGACGCTCATTCTCACATTAACGGTCCGATTTATTTCGGAGCGTAATATAAATCACCGTTACACCGTCACTTTTGCTAATCATGCCGTTGAAGCACTGGATGATGTGCTGCTCCCACTGCAGGCCGGGCGCGATATGCTGCTCCCGTTGATTGGTCTTCCCTGTTCTGTGGCGCGTTTACCCTTGAGCAAGCATGCTGCCAGACTACAAACAGTGCGCTCCATCAGTCTGATTCAGGGGGGGATTCTTTATTGCTCCAGTATCTTTGGCTATCGCAATGTGCCTATCCGCCAAATTCAACCTGAATTACCAAGCCGGGAGGCACAACTGCTGTTGTCCACCGACCATTCGCTGATTAAAGGTAGTCCTATTCTGACGCAGTGGTATCCGGCCTCCGCGGATGGCGAAAATGGGGTGGTGGAAATCGTCAATATTGATTTATTGTCGACCATGTTGCTGGAACCCCAACCACCGCAAATCACCAACGCCAGTTTAACCGTCGGTAACCGCCACCTGCTCTACGGACAAGGTGTTGTCGAGACCTTGCCTGCACTGAACGATGAAAAACGTTATCAGCTTTCATCGCAACATTTCCCCTTCACGATCAGCGTCACCGGCCCAGGTGCCAGTGAATTGGCGATCAAACATCTGCCGACACAACTACCGCTGGCAGTGATCCTGAGCCTGTTGGTGGGATATCTTGCCTGGCTGGCAACCGCCAGCAGGATGAGTTTTTCCTGGGAGATTAATCTGGCTCTCGCGGCGCACGAGTTCGAGTTGTTTTGTCAGCCACTGCTGAACGCGCAGACCCAGCAATGTATGGGTGTAGAAATTCTGTTACGCTGGAACAACCCGCGCCAAGGCTGGATTTCGCCGGAAGTGTTTATTCCTATCGCCGAAGAGCACAACCTGATCGTCCCCCTTACCCGTCATGTCATCGCAGAAACCATTCAGCAACGACACGTTTTTCCGATGAGTAGTCAGTTTCATATCGGTATCAATGTTGCCGCCAGCCATTTCCGCCACGGTACGCTGTTAAAAGACCTCAATCAGTACTGGTTCAGCCAGCATCCCATCCAGCAACTGGTTATTGAATTGACCGAACGCGATGCCTTACTGGATGTGGATTATCGGATCGTGCGCGAGTTGAATCGCCTCGGCGTTAAGCTGGCGATTGACGATTTTGGTACCGGAAACAGTTCGCTCTCCTGGCTGGAAAAATTGCGCCCGGATGTGCTGAAAATTGATAAATCATTTACTTCGGCGATCGGAACCGACGCCGTGAATTCAACCGTCACAGACATCATTATCGCGCTGGGAAAAAGGCTGAATATCGAACTGGTGGCTGAAGGCGTAGAAACGCAGGCACAGGCGCAGCATTTACGCCGTCATGGCGTACATATCTTGCAGGGTTTTTTGTATGCGAAACCGATGCCGCTTCGTGATTTTCCCAAATGGCTGGCGGGCAGTACACCACCACCCGCCAGACATAACGGGCGCCATATCATGCCCATTATGCCGTTTCGCTAACCCCGCTTACTCGTCTTCGTCGTGAGCGGGTTGTTCTTTAACAATGCGAACTAAATCCACACGATAGTCATTGGCTTCGACAATCGTAATGCTCAGCGGTGCGACCTCAATAACATCGCCTACACGCGGGATGTGACCGTTAGCCGCAATCACCAGCCCAGCTACGGTGGCGATGTCTTCGTCCTCATCCACCAGCGTATCCACATCCAGCGCCTGTTGCAGCGCGTGCAGATCGGTTCCCCCTTTCACCAACCAGCCACCGGCGTCAGCAATGATTTCAGGGGTTTCATCAGCATCCGGGAACTCACCAGCGATCGCTTCTAATACGTCCAGCGGTGTTACCAGCCCCTGCACCACACCAAATTCGTTAGTAACGATGACAAAGCTACCGCGGGCACGACGTAGCACGCCTAACAGATTAATCGGGTCCAGCGTTTCCGGGACGACAATTGCCGGCGAGGCAGACGCAATCGCTGCAACATCCACACCATCTTCCAGCGCCACCAGCAGCTCTTTAGCACGCACGATACCGATAATTTCATCAAGCTCGCCACGACACACCGGGAACAGGCTGTGTGGAGAAGAAAGCAACTGTTCGCGAATTTCCGCTACGCTCAGATCGGCGTCGACCCAACTAATTTCACCACGAGGTGTCATGATGCCGCGTAATGAACGGGATGCCAGCGAGAGAACACCGTTGATCATATAGCGTTCTTCTTCCACAAACGCGCCTTCCGGGACCGGAACGGGCACCGGATTGTCGGATTCCATCTGCACGCTGGCCTGACGTTTCCCCCCCATCAGACGCAAGATTGCATCCGCAGTACGCGCACGCAGCGGCAGTGTCGACTGGTGGCGAATAAAGTTACGACGGGCAATCTGGTTAAACAGTTCGATAATAATTGAGAAGCCAATCGCCGCGTACAGATAGCCTTTCGGAATATGGAAGCCAAACCCTTCGGCAACCAGGCTCAAACCGATCATCAGCAGGAAGCTCAGACACAGCACCACAACCGTCGGATGTTGGTTTACAAATCGCGTCAGCGGCTTCGACGCCAGCAGCATCACCGCCATCGCAATAACCACCGCCGCCATCATCACCGGCAGATGGTTGACCATACCGACAGCAGTAATGACCGCATCCAGTGAGAACACCGCATCCAGGATAACAATCTGCGTCACCACGACCCAGAAACTCGCATAGCCTTTTGACTGCCCGGTATCATGTTCACGGTTTTCCAGCCGCTCATGCAGCTCTGTCGTAGCCTTGAACAAGAGGAAGATACCCCCCAGCAGCATAATCAAATCTCGCCCGGAAAACGCGTAGTCCATGACCGTAAACAGCGGTTTTGTCAGCGTCACCATCCACGAAATAACAGACAGCAGGCCCAGACGCATAATCAGCGCCAGTGATAAACCAATGAGACGCGCTTTATCTCGCTGTTTCGGTGGCAGCTTATCGGCAAGAATTGCAATGAAGACCAGGTTATCGATACCCAGAACAATTTCGAGAACAACAAGCGTGAGCAAACCCACCCAAATCTGCGGGTCCATTAAGAGTTCCATGACAAGCTCCTGCTTAAGGAATGATCAAACTGCGCCCTGAACATCTCAGGCGTTAAAGCAATATGCAGATAAAGTTTGTGGCAAAAAGTGCCAAACTGACAGGCTTGATACAGCCTAAAGGTGAAATGACGTCGGTGACGATCCATATGGTGGGCTACTGCCCTATACTCCTGAGTAATTAAACAGATGCTAAACATAACAGAGACAACTGGTTTTTAGCAAAGATTTACCTTCCTTTGCAATAAGTTGTTTCGGAGATATTTCACCCTTCGAAATTTCTTATGATCGGAAGTTAAATTACGGATCTTCATCACATAAAATATTTTTTTCGATATCTAAAATAATTCACGAAAATCATAGGTTTTTCTTTGTAACCCTTATCTGAATCGATTCGATTGCGGACGAGCGATTCAAAATGCATCTTCACGTTGATGTGTTAACGATAATAAAGGAGGTAGCAAGTGACCATTGCTATTGTAATAGGCACACATGGTTGGGCTGCAGAGCAGTTACTTAAAACAGCAGAGATGTTGTTAGGCGAGCAGGAAAACGTCGGCTGGATCGATTTCGTTCCAGGCGAAAATGCCGAAACGCTGATTGAAAAGTATAACGCTCAGTTAGCAAAACTGGATACCAGTAAAGGCGTGCTGTTTCTCGTTGACACATGGGGAGGCAGCCCGTTTAACGCTGCGAGCCGCATTGTCGTCGATAAAGAGCATTACGAAGTTATCGCAGGCGTTAACATTCCCATGCTGGTAGAAACCTTCATGGCGCGTGACGACAACCCCAGCTTCGATGAATTAGTCGCACTGGCGGTTGAAACGGGTAGCGAAGGCGTAAAAGCGCTGAAAGCAAAACCTGTTGAAAAAGCCGCACCTGCCCCCGTCGCAGCACCTAAAGCAGCGGCACCCGCGAAACCGATGGGCCCGAACGACTATATGCAGATCGGCCTCGCGCGTATTGATGACCGTTTAATCCACGGTCAGGTGGCAACCCGCTGGACCAAAGAAACAAACGTAACGCGCATTATTGTCGTCAGCGATGAAGTCGCTGCTGATACCGTGCGTAAGACGTTGCTGACTCAGGTCGCACCGCCAGGTGTTACAGCACACGTGGTTGATGTCGCGAAAATGATCCGCGTCTATAACAACCCGAAATACGCTGGTGAGCGTGTAATGCTGCTGTTCACCAACCCTACCGATGTAGAACGCATCGTCGAAGGTGGCGTAAAAATTACCTCTGTTAACATTGGCGGCATGGCATTCCGCCAGGGTAAAACGCAGGTAAACAACGCGATTTCGGTGGATGAAAAAGACATCGAAGCCTTCAAGAAACTCAACGAACGCGGTATTGAGCTCGAAGCCCGTAAGGTTTCTACCGATCAGAAACTGAAAATGATGGATTTGATTGCCAAGGCGAAATAACCACCTGGCATTTACTTAGTTTTCACACTTAAGTCTGTATAGCAATAGGAGAAGTACAATGGAGATTACCACTCTTCAGATTGTGCTGGTGTTCATCGTCGCATGTATCGCGGGTATGGAGTCGGTACTCGATGAATTTCAGTTCCACCGTCCATTGGTGGCCTGTACGCTGATTGGTGCCGTTCTCGGGGATATGAAAACCGGTATTATCATCGGTGGTACCCTGGAAATGATCGCTCTGGGCTGGATGAACATCGGTGCTGCGGTTGCACCTGATGCCGCACTGGCTTCCATTATCTCTACCGTTCTGGTTATTGCGGGTCACCAAAGTATCGGTGCAGGTATCGCGCTGGCCATCCCGCTGGCAGCTGCAGGCCAGGTTCTGACCATTATCGTTCGTACCATCACCGTAGCCTTCCAGCACGCGGCGGATAAGGCGGCCGAAAACGGCAACCTGACGGCGCTCTCCTGGCTGCACGTTTCCTCCCTGTTCCTGCAGGCTATGCGTATCGCTATCCCGGCGGTAATCGTAGCGATTTCTGTCGGTACCAGTGAAGTTCAGAGCATGCTGAACGCGATTCCGGAAGTCGTTACCGGCGGCCTGAATATTGCAGGTGGCATGATCGTCGTAGTGGGTTATGCGATGGTCATCAACATGATGCGCGCAGGCTACCTGATGCCGTTCTTCTACCTTGGCTTCGTCACCGCGGCATTTACTAACTTCAACCTGGTTGCTCTGGGTGTGATTGGTGCCGTAATGGCCATCCTCTACATTCAGCTGAGCCCGAAATATAACCGCGTAGCCGGTGCGCCAGTACAGGCGGCGGGTAACAACGATCTTGATAACGAACTGGACTAGCAGGTGAGCGAAATGGTTGATATGACTAAAACTACCACCGAGAAAAAACTCACTCCGAGTGACATTCGTGGCGTGTTCATTCGTTCTAACCTGTTTCAGGGTTCATGGAACTTCGAACGTATGCAGGCGCTGGGCTTCTGTTTCTCCATGGTACCGGCTATCCGCCGCTTGTACCCGGAAAACAACGACGCACGTAAGCAGGCTATTAAGCGTCACCTGGAATTCTTTAACACCCATCCTTATGTAGCGGCACCGGTTTTGGGCGTTACACTGGCAATGGAAGAACAGCGTGCGAATGGCGCAGAGATTGATGATGGTGCTATCAACGGTATCAAAGTTGGTCTGATGGGGCCACTGGCAGGCGTAGGTGACCCGATTTTCTGGGGTACAGTGCGTCCGGTATTCGCCGCACTCGGCGCGGGCATCGCAATGAGCGGTAGCCTGCTTGGGCCACTGCTGTTCTTTATCCTGTTCAACCTGGTACGTCTGGCAACCCGTTACTACGGCGTGGCATACGGCTATCGTAAAGGCGTAGATATCGTTAAAGATATGGGCGGCGGCTTCCTGCAGAAATTGACTGAGGGGGCGTCAATCCTCGGTCTGTTTGTTATGGGGGCCTTGGTTAACAAGTGGACACATGTGAATATCCCACTGGTGGTTTCCACTATCACCGGTCAGGATGGCCAGACGCGTGTGACCACCGTGCAGACAATCCTTGACCAGCTGATGCCGGGCCTGGTTCCTCTGCTGCTGACCTTCGCCTGTATGTGGCTTCTGCGTAAGAAAGTAAACCCGCTGTGGATCATCGTTGGTTTCTTCATCATCGGTATTGCGGGCTACGCTGTCGGCCTGCTCGGCCTGTAAGACTGTTGTAAATCACCGGGGGCTTGCCCCCGGTTTTTCTATTTAGAGGGTTGAGGATTCATGACTATCACGGACCTGGTGCTGGTTCTTTTTATCTTATCGCTGCTGGCGTATGCCATTTACGATCAGTTCATCATGCCCCGCCGTAATGGCCCCACTCTACTTACTGTTGCCCTGCTTCCACGCAGTCGAGTCGACAGCGTTATCTTCATAGGCTTGATTGTTATTCTGATCTACAACAACATCACCAGCCACGGCGCACAATTCACCACATGGTTATTATGTGCACTGGTGTTAATGGGGTTGTATCTGTTCTGGATCCGTACGCCCAAAATTATTTTCAAACCAAAAGGTTTTTTCTTCGCCAATGTCTGGATTGAATATAACCGGATTAAAGAGATGAATTTATCAGAAGATGGTGTACTGGTGATGCAATTAGAGCAGAGACGATTGCTTATCCGCGTACGAAATATAGACGACCTGGAGAAGATATATAAACTTCTCATTTCGAACCAATAACTTACAAATATAGCCTGAACTATGTTTTTTATATCTCAGTGAAAAACAAACATAGCTAAGGCTATATCCCCCCTCCCAC
>NZ_JANEWL010000056.1:0-30031 GCF_028069815.1 Citrobacter sp. Awk 2 | reverse complement strand
TATCGAATGTATTTTTATTTTGCTGCTCGGTTTTATCCACATATTCTCCCATTATGTGAATAGCCCGCTGAGCCGATAAATCCCAAGAAAATTTTCCACTCTGCCTTATCGCATTCGCTTTAAGTTCAGCATAAAACTGAGGATCGGTTAATGCTTTGGTGATAGTATCGGAGATCGCATCTGGGTTAGTAGGGTCAAACATTGCACTATCCCAACCAATGACCTCTGGTAAGCTGGTAGTATTAGAACCCAGCGTCGCAGCACCACATTTCATTGCCTCTAAAGGAGGGAGACCAAATCCTTCATGTAATGATGGAAAAACGAAAAGTGTACACAAATTATACAGAGCGATCAGGTCATCATCATCCAAGTAGCCTGTAAATATAAGTGAGGATTCTTTAATACCATTAAATCTGGCTAATTTTTTAATTCTCTCTTTATCATCTGCGCTAATTTTATATGCCAGAACAAGGTGATATGTATCTTGCAAATGACGAGGAAGTTTGCTATATGCGATGATAACAGCTTCAATATTCTTTCTGGGTTCTATCATAGCCAAAGATAGTATGAATTTTTCTGGCAAATGAAGTTTCGATGTCAGTGAAGAAATATGTTCATCAGAAATTTCAATCCTTCTAAATTTATCACTAACTCCAGAGGAAATATTAAAAATATTTTCGTCAGCAAAGTTAGCATGAATAATCGCTTCTTTGCGTGACGACTCGGAAATAGCAAGCAAACAAGTTGCATTAGACAACTCAGAAAGTTTGTCCATGTAGAATTGTTCAAGAAAAGAGTCTTGCAGATATGCTTTTTTATTGAGAAAAGGAATCAAATCATAACATATAACAAACGTTTTCCATCTGCAATCTTTCGGTATTGACACTACAAAATCATCAAAAAAACCTTCAAAAAAACTACTGACAAGCACGATATCAGGAGAAATATTCTCGATTGCAATGTTCCGACACTCTTGAGTTATTCTATTGCGTGAGTGATTATTTTGATCCCGCCATTCAATCGGAGACACCCCAGAAAAAATATAGATATCATTGATCGATAGTATGTCTGCAAATTTTGACTTTACATTATTTATATTATCAACCGGGTATAGTCCGTTTATCAAAAGGCTAACACGATGATTGCCCCGATTTAGTATTATTGACCTGGTTAACTCTAAAGTATACCGTCCAATACCGCGAGTTTTGCTTTCTGACTGTAGTCCCTGAACATCAATTAGAATATGCAAGACGGTACCCTCAGTTATTTTTACTAATCATTCGATAAATTTTTTCAACGCTTTCTGGTATTAAACTTGAATTGTTTAATTGAGCATCAATTCTCATATCCTGAAAAACAGCTGTATTTTCACTATAAATTGGCGCAGGAAATATTCGACCGTATATCTTAAAAGCTATCTGATACAGCCCCATTTTATAGAGAATTTTCCGTGTAATGTTTTTCAACCCAGGATTTCTTTGCAGCATCTTGGCTACCGATATTAAGCACCGTTTAATTAAATGCTTGATACGCTGTTTCATTCCATGTTGTCGCAACAAATGAAACTGCAGGCCAAGATAACGATAAGGTTTAGTCATTCGCCATGAACGGCTGTTCTTTAAATCTAATATTTGCTGCTGCAGTTCACGATTTTTCTCTAACTCCCGAGCAAAGACATTTAAGCATTCATTAATATCATGGATTGAACTTGATAGTTTAGATATCTCCACGAATGCCTGCTCAGTTCGTTCACTCTGCTTTTCAATATTTAGATCATAGCGATCACAGAGAGTATTTAATGTCACGCCATACTCTTGGGTGAATAAAGGAGTAAACTTTCCTAATAACTCGGATTCTGCATCTTTTTGCGCGATGATACTATAGTCTGGACTAACTTCTTTTAGCACATCAGACAATTTTACCGCCGCGACACCTAGTCTCAATGCTTCCTTCTCTTGCAAGCGTACCGATATACTTCTCTTAAAGTTATAATACTCAGGCAAGAAATTTAACAATAAAGGAGGAAGCGGGTGATTATGTGTAGGGTCCATATAAAAACTACAGGCACCTACATTCAAATTTTCAGGATTTGGTGTTTCGAGAATAAGCAACCCACCCGGCTTTAATACCCGCTGAGCCTGTTTAATTAGTTGTTGTAAAACTTCAAAAGGCAAATGCTCAGCAATATGAAAGCCTGTAATTGCAGCCAACGAATCATCCTGTTGTTGTTCAAGAAACTGCAAACAATCCATTTTTAATACATTGAGGCCAATATCTTTAGCTCTTGCCAACATCCCATCATCAAGATCGACACCGATGTTTTTTATACCATTTTCATTTAGGATCTCTAGCCACTCACCCCGACCGCATCCAATATCGATAATCGTACAATCAGGATAAATTTCTTTTAACGTTAAAACAAATGGAATATAGAAGCTAAGTCGTTTTTTTATCTCTTCAACTGAACCTCTATATCGTTCTTCAAACGAACGATAAAATCCTGCACCCATTAATGTATCTCCAATTCAGGCGGCAACCAAGCAACACCGACAAATTCATTTTTTTCAATATTAATAACATTGAAAACAACTGCCAGATCGCGCCATTCATAGTTTTTAGTTAGATGTGTGTTGGATGAATGTAAAGCTATTGCGATTGAATAAGATCCAATACCTAAGTTAGCATCAAATGAAAAAATGAATGAACGCTTATCACCTCTTTTTAACAAAGTCAGCGTTTGTTTTAAGTGATGGGTATTAGTTCCATAAACAGGTTGGCCAAGCCGATCTTTTATTAAATATCCTACAACGAGCTCAGGAATGTCTGCTTCAACACTGATATTGACTTCCAATCTCACCCTTTTACCAACGGCAATACATTCTGTAATATTCTGATTTTCATCATAGAATTTTACAGATGAGATCGTAACCTCACCAGTCCCAGAAACTGTTTGTGTTTTTCCATTATTCTCAAGCTGCCTGATGGATTGATTTTGTTTATCTGCCAACAATGCGTTGTAAAAATCCATCACGGCTTCAGGTTCGCCTTCCATCTCGATGCGACCTTTATTTAACAATATTGCTCGGTCACAGATACTCTGGATAGCCTGTTTATCGTGGGAAACTAACAATAAAGTCGTACCCATTGCCCGGTATTGTCTGATACGTTCAAAGCTTTTATGTTGGAAATAAGCATCCCCGACGGATAGAGCCTCATCAATAATCAGAACATCAGGCCGGATCGCCGTCGCAACACTAAATGCAAGTCTGACCTGCATGCCACTAGAGTAGACACGGACAGGTTGATCAATATAATCTCCAATTTCTGCGAATGCTTCAATTTCAGGCATTAATTCAGTTATTTTTTCGGCAGTAATTCCCAATAGCTGGCCTGCCATATAAGCATTCTGTCTGCCGGTAAAATCGGGATGAAAGCCCATACCGAGTTCGAGTAAAGCTGCAACCCGGCCAGAGATTTCGATGTTACCTGTCGTTGGTTTTGTCGTACCGGTAATAAGTTTTAATAGAGTACTTTTACCTGCACCATTGATCCCAATTACGCCTAACGCCTCGCCAGGTGCAACTTCGAAACTAATATCGTTAAGGATCCACTTCAGACTATGACGTGTTATATCAAATGGAGATATCCATTCAATCAAGCGACCGGTTTTAGATTTATATTGTCTGTATGCTTTACCGACATGATTAACTCTGATATGACTCATTATAATTCATCCACCATATCAGCTGCATGTTTGCGAAACATTCGAAAACCCACTATACAAAAAATAACCGCGAGGATTAAAACAGGTAATAGCGAATACCAATTAGGTTGTTGATGGTAAACGAAAATACTTTGATATGCCTGAACCACTCGAGTTAATGGGTTATATAACAGTACCTTTTGCGCCCATCCCGGTAACGAACTTAACAAATATACAATCGGCGTGAACCAGAACCAGAACTGAAGCACAACGCTTACTAATTGTCCAACATCACGGAAGAAAACGTTCATAACGCCGAGAATCATCCCCAAACCAGCTGCAAACATAATTTGCAATAATAGGATTGGAATGACTGCAAGGAATAGCCAACCGGGGAAGTTCCCAGTAAAAATGAGGAATAATATAAATAGACTAAAAATTATTGAAAAATTAAGTATTGCTGAGAATGTAACAATTATGGGCAGACATATCTTAGGGAAATTTATTTTTTTGAGCAGATTGGCATTATTAATAAATACACTCTGCCCTTTATCCATCATTTCCGTGAAAAGCCCCCAGGTCAAAACACCAGAACACAGATAAATGCTGTAAGCAAATGGCCCCGTATTATCGACCATTCTGGCCTTCATCACTTCAGAAAAGACTAAAGTATAGACCAGAATCATTGAAAGCGGCTGGAGTACCAGCCACAATGCACCCAACATACTTGTTTGATACCGAGACTGGAAATCACGTTTTATACTGCTCCAGATAAACCCTCGATAGCGATAAATAGCGGCTAACAAATCTCTCACTTTATTTCCTGCCTAACAGATTTAATAGTTCTTCTGTTTTACTTCCCATCAGTTCGATATTATTCCTAGATTCAACATTTAATCTGACTACAGGCTCAGTATTTGAAGTTCGCAAATTAAAACGCCAGTCTCCATATTCAATACTTACACCATCTGTGATATCGACCTCCAGGGCATCATGCTCATATTTATTGCGAATGAGTTGGATGACGCTTTCTGCATTTTCAAGCTTACGGTTGATTTCACCAGACGCAGGGAATGCGGTCATACGAGCAGAAACTAAATTCGTCAGCGACTGGTTCTTAACACACAGCATCTCAGAAACAAGTAGCCACGGAATCATCCCACTATCGCAATATGCAAAATCGCGGAAGTAGTGATGTGCGCTCATCTCGCCACCGTAGATTGCATCTTCTTTACGCATGCGCTCTTTGATGAAGGCGTGGCCCGTTTTAGACATCACAGGAATGCCGCCAGCTTTAGTTACAATATCGATAGTATTCCAGGTCAATCGCGGGTCATGGATGATCTTCGCGCCCGGTTCTTTTTGTAAGAATGCTTCGGCTAACAGACCTACAATGTAATAGCCTTCGATAAACTGCCCTTCCCCATCAAACAGGAAGCAACGGTCAAAATCGCCGTCAAATGCGATCCCCAAATCTGCGCCATGTTCTTTAACAGCGTCAGCAGTGTCTTTGCGGCATTCTGGTAACAGAGGATTAGGGATCCCGTTAGGGAAAGTGCCATCCGGCTGGTGATGAACTTTAATAAATGTAACAGGAACATTAGCAGCAACGAAACGTTCTTCAATTGCGTCAATGACGTGGCCTGCAGCACCATTGCCAGAGTTAACCACAAGCTTCATTGGACGAGTGAAGTTCGCGAAATCAATGTAGCCCATTAAGTGATCGACATAAGCGTCAATGATAGAAATCTTCTTGTAGCTTCCGCGCAGTTGGGCATCAACAGGCGCGAAATTATTTTCTTCGGCTAAACGCTGCACATCGCGTAGTCCTGTATCACCACTGATAGGTTTCGCATTTTCGCGAACCAGTTTCATTCCGTTATAATCCATCGGATTATGGCTGGCGGTAACTTCGATGCCGCCATCTACACCAAGATGGAAAGTTGCAAAATAGATCTCTTCTGTCCCGCTTAAACCAATATCGAGGATATCGGTACCCGCATCCATTAGGCCATTTGCTAATGCCAGTTTCAGGCTCTCGCTGGTTAAGCGAACGTCACCGCCCACCACGATTGTTTTAGGCTTGAGAAATTCACCGTATGCGCGACCAATGCGATACGCAATATCTTCATTTAATTCTTCGCCTAATTTTCCACGAATATCATAGGCTTTAAAACAAGTCAGCTTAGACATAGATCTTTATACCTTCAAAATTAGCAACGACCATACTGGTCTTTAATACGAATAATGTCATCATCCCCTAAATAGGAGCCGGATTGGATCTCAAGCAGTTCCAATGGAATTTTGCCTGGGTTTTCCAGCCGATGTTGTGCTCCGATGGGAATAAAGGTTGATTGGTTTTCAGTCAGCAGGAATTTTTGATCTTTAATCGTTACTTCACCCGTGCCAGAAAGCACAACCCAGTGTTCGGTCCGGTGGTGATGCATCTGCATCGAAAACGCTGCACCCGGTTTAACGGTGATCCGATTTACATTAAAACGCTCGGTCTGTACCACCACATCGCATCGCCCCCACGGACGGTATATTTCCCGGTGACGCTTATATTCACTGCGATGATTAGCTTTAAGATACTCAACAACTTTCTTAACATCTTGCACCTGATCTTTATCAACGACCAGTACAGCATCTTTTGTATTAATGATCACCAGATTATCGACACCGATAGCTGCGACCAATTTTTCATCAGTGTTGATATAGCAGTTATTTGCGTTGTGCATGAAGGTATCACCCGTCAGGACATTACCTTTTTTATCTTTAGGGCTCACTTCCCATAGTGCCGACCAGGAACCCACGTCACTCCAGTCTGCATCAAGCCCAACGACAACAGCGTCTGTCGTTTTCTCCATGACCGCGTAGTCAACGGACTCATCCGGACAAGCGATAAACAGATCGCGATCGATCTTGATAAATTCATCGCTATCTTTGCAACCACGGATCGCCGCCTTACAGGACTCAAGAATATCAGGTCTGAATTTTTCCAGTTCTTCAAGATATTTCTTGGCACGGAACATAAACATTCCGCTGTTCCAGTAATATTCGCCCGACGCTAAATAACTTTCCGCAGTTTCTTTGTTCGGTTTTTCCACGAAACGGTTGACCTGGTAAGCTATATTCTCACCAAGGACTTCTTCCTTACCGCGGTGAATATAGCCATAACCCGTTTCTGCACCGGTTGGTACAATCCCAAATGTAACAAGGCGCCCCTGCATGGCAAATTTAAATGCTGACTTTACCGCCTGGTGAAATGCCGGTTTATTGTTAATGATATGATCTGCGGCTAATACCAGAAGAATTGGGTCATCACCATTCTCTATTGCACTTAATGCTGCCAGCGCTATTGCTGGCGCAGTATTACGGCCAACGGGTTCAAGAATGATATTATGCGAGAGCTTATTAATTTGTCTTAGTTGCTCGGCAACAAGAAATCTGTGTTCCTGATTGCAAATGACTACCGGTTCCCGTGCATCAACATCATCCAGGCGGAGCACTGTTTCTTGCAGCATTGAACGCTGTCCATACAAGCGAAGAAACTGTTTTGGGTAGAGCTCGCGCGACATCGGCCATAAACGACTACCGGTACCACCAGCCATTATCACAGGAAGTAACATTTTAAATCCTTAAATATCAATGCGTTATACTAAACCAACGAAAGAGTTTCATCGTCGCTCAATGACAAATGGGCACGCTACCGCACTGGCTCTACAGCTACCAGGACACTGCTCATTTTATGTTGGGCAAACAAATTGCTGATAACCCTCAACGAATTAAGGAATATCTCGACCGAATATTCTCTTATTTATTCACTGTGTAGACAAGAAAAATGTCCTACGGCGGACCGGTAATTTCTTACCGATCTACCTTTTTTAGTATTTGAAATTTATAAAAAAACAGTTGTAGCAGCATGCTGCGGGTATCAGACAAATCATTACTCTTTACATATACTGCTGCGATACCCGGTTCAAATCGTAGGCAATGAGAGTAGCAGTGGCATTAGCTCAGCAGTTTTAAAATTTGATCCCTGAACTTCGGCCCCTCTTTCAGGTTGCGCAGTCCGTACTTCACAAATGCCTGCATATAGCCCATTTTCTTACCACAATCGTAGCTATCGCCGGTCATCAACATAGCATCAACAGACTGTTTTTTCGCCAGCTCAGCGATAGCATCCGTAAGCTGAATACGCCCCCACGCACCTGGCTGTGTACGCTCAATTTCCGCCCAAATATCAGCAGAAAGCACATAGCGCCCTACGGCCATCAGGTCCGAATCAAGGGTTTGCGGCTGATCGGGTTTTTCAATAAATTCAACGATGCGGCTGACCTTACCTTCGTTATCCAAAGGCTCTTTGGTCTGAATAACGGAATACTCAGAAAGATCGCCAGCCATACGTTTTGCCAGCACCTGACTACGCCCGGTCTCATTAAAGCGGGCCACCATTGCGGCCAGGTTGTAACGCAGTGGATCCGCGCTCGCCGTGTCAAGAATGACGTCAGGTAACACCACCACGAAAGGGTTGTCCCCGATTATCGGGCGAGCACAAAGAATAGAGTGGCCCAGACCAAGCAATTGTGCCTGACGGACGTTCATGATAGTCACACCTGGAGGGCAGATGGACTGCACTTCGGCCAGTAACTGGCGCTTAACACGCTGTTCAAGCAGCGATTCAAGTTCATAAGAGGTGTCGAAGTGGTTCTCAACCGCGTTCTTAGACGCATGTGTTACCAGAACGATTTCTTTGATACCTGCAGCTACAATCTCGTCGACAATGTATTGAATCATCGGCTTATCAACGATCGGTAGCATCTCTTTTGGGATGGCCTTTGTAGCAGGCAACATGTGCATCCCGAGGCCTGCTACCGGAATAACTGCTTTCAAATTAATCATTAAGTCATTCACCTATTCAATAGTTGCTGAATTATAGCTTTTTAGCTTGTTTTAGCCAGTATGAATTACATTGCTCAGTTAGGACGCATGTTACGCCGCTTATCGGCAGAATGCAGTAATCATAATCTTAGCCGGGTAGGTTTTTAGCCAGGAATGGTCGTAAAATTACCGACCCGGTAGTCGAAAATTCACTGCCGCGACATTCACAACCTGGTGTGTTACGCTGTCAATATCAACTGAGCTTTGTCCAGCTTCATTAACTGCATGAACGTTGGCTAGCGAGAGCAAGGTACCCTGTTTGGCCATAAACTTGCCGCGAACATCATTGCGCAGATCAAAGTGCATCTTTAGCG
Organism: Citrobacter sp. Awk 2; assembly: GCF_028069815.1. Taxonomy (NCBI): domain Bacteria; kingdom Pseudomonadati; phylum Pseudomonadota; class Gammaproteobacteria; order Enterobacterales; family Enterobacteriaceae; genus Citrobacter; species Citrobacter sp. Awk 2. The sequence goes on along the minus strand of NZ_JANEWL010000056.1, from coordinate 21,073 downwards.
CAGGTCCTGTGGTGGATTTCTGCATCACATTGATATTTCGCAAGAAAAGATGCTGAGGTTTGTTGTGCAGCTCCAGCGTCGCGCGTTTCATCTCAACGTTGGTAATGGCCACAAATGAAGTTGCATTACCTGAGGAAATCTGAATACCACGTAATTTATAATCGAGATGTGTGTTATCCAGTTGAATATTATTTAACTTAAAGTTTTGCGGTATGGACAAATATCGTCCTTTGATCACACCGTAACCAATCAGCATCCCTGCGCTATTTTTCATATTGATATTATCGATCACGAAATTATCACATCCATAAATAGCGACTGTAGCATTATCGATGCCCGCTTTCTTGCTGAAATCCGGGGTGATATTTCGCGCGGTAATATTACGAATGATAAAATGTTTGCCGTTCTCGACATGGACTAACTGCCGACAATCCGAGCCCGTTATATTTGCTACCACAAATCTTTTCACCGCCAGTTCGTCTGGGTAGGTGTTGTCGTACGTACTACCTGCCAGCCCAATACCGATACCCCAGTTAACATTTCCGTTCGTACAATTGATGCGTTCTATAACATGGTCTGAAATCACGATGTCACTGTCGTTTATCGCGACATTCCACTCGATGGCATCACCCTGTAAATCACTAAAACGACTGTTAGTTATCCGTACGCCATCCATCTGATTATGAAACCCCTGACGCAAGATCCCATAATTCGCATGAGTGACGGTAATGTCATCAATGGTGAGATTACGCATCGCCCTGGGCGTTTTCCCCCCGATATAAATTTGTGCCACGGGGGCGAAACCGCTCATGGCTATGCCTTTTATCACACAGTCGGAGCCCCGAACATCAAGGGTAATATTTCGCAAACGCCCCCCCTGCCCCCCTGTCACGCTACAGCCATCCTGCAGAATAAATCGCCCACGACTGCTGCTACTCACACTGCCTTGCAGATGCAACATCTTACCTGGAGGGATCACGATTGCGGTATTGATATTCTTGCACTCCAGGCCAGCAGGCACGACGACGGTTTGCGCGTCTATAAATGCCTGGCGGAAGGAAGCAACCCAATCCTGGGGATTGTAATCCTCGATATTGACGCTGCGTCTTGCTTCAAACGCTCTGGCGACGGGAGTATGGAGAACGACAAGCGCAGAGCCTGCCGTCAGAAAAGTACGTCGGGAGAGTTTTTTCTCTGGCATACAACCTCGATTTACATCGTTTGCAGCAGACTGGCTAGCTGTTTGTTGATCGCAAGCTGGTTAAAATCAGCGGCTATTTTTTCGCGGGCGCACTCCACCACCGGCTTCACTTGCTCAGTGTCAAGCACACTGACCGTCGCCAATCGCTCCGCCAGGGCCTGAGCATCATTCTCTGGTGCCAGCCAGCCGGACCTTCCAGACTCTACCAGCTCAGGGATCCCACTGTGCACGGTAGAAACGACCGGTATTCCAACCGCCATGGCTTCCATCAACGCCACCGGGATCCCCTCCATGTCACCATCAATTCCCGTGACGGAGGGCAACAGGAAAACATCCGCCTGCTCAAGCATCTCTTTAACCTGATGGCTGGGTTTAAATCCTGACATTTCAATCACATCATCCAGTTCATATTGCTCGACAAGCGTACGTAACCGACGCTCCCAAGGGCCAATTCCCAGAATGCGATAACGAAATGAGATACCTCGCGCCTTCAACCGGCGGCACGCTTCAATAGCGACATGCAGCCCTTTTTTCTCGGTTAACCGTGCAACGGAGAGAATTTCTAGCGGCGTGCCCGGCGCTTTCACCTCACGAGGTGTAAAACGCGTCATATCAATCCCCATACGCGATACCGCTATTTTATGCGGTGGACATCCCATATTTCGCAAACGTTCGGCCCAGAGATTGCTGATGGGCAACATCAAATCACCGCGCTGAAACAGCTTCTGATATTCGGGGGTATAGCGGGCAAGGATGTCCCGATGCGAAACATCAATACCATGGAAGACAGTGGCTATTTTGCCGCGGATCACGCCGAGTTCACGCAGCTTGGCCGCCGTTACGCCAGCGGGCCCAAAGTGCGCAATAAAGACATCGGCCTGGAATGCGCGCGGGGTTGCCGCACAGATCGCGGCTAAAATCAGATTACGCGCCTCATCGCCATAGCGTGGAACATTGAACGCCTTCCAGGTCGCAGTCCGGGTAATGCCCTGTAAAATCGTCAAGGTGCGATATTTCAGCTTTGCCAACCTGCCAGCCGGTTCTTTCAATAACCATCGTGTTTTTTCGCCCAGGCGGTAGTCCACATAGGAGGCATGAGTGTTATCAAGATCGCCCTGATATAACGCGATAATTTCAACATCATGCCCCATATCGATAAACGCGGTAATCTGATTCAGCACAAAGGTTTCAGAGGACAGCGGAAATTTAAGCAGGAAAAAGCTGACTTTCATTTCCCCTCCTCAATACGCGTTAATACCGATTGCACCATACGCATACCGTGTTCACGTTCACGCTTAACGGCCTCCTCCACCCTGACGTTAAGTTCAGCCAACCGTCCCAGGATATCGGCAACCCTGCCCTCAAGGCTGCCATCCAACAGATGGTGGATATCAACCGCCATTTCCGCTAATCCCAGTTGCTGCATAATTCCCGCCGATTTGTGCTCATAATTAATGGCTATCGCCGGCGTCATAAAGTTCATCGAGATGATGGCAGAGTGCAGGCGTGTGCCCACCGTCAGGTCACATGCGCCCAATATTTTTCCCATTTCAAGATCGTTTAGTTCATCCATGACCACGTGATAACGGGCCGGATCGTTAACGTACTGACGCAGGTTCAGTGCAACCATGCGATCATCTTTGTTGTAACTATCAATACCGGTACAGGTTGAGAGCGCCATCACCTGGTAACCTTCGTCAAGGATCCGATTAACCACGCCGGCAAAGGCTCGCTCATAGGCCTGTTGTGTGGTCCCAAGACGCTTATCAAACGGTGCCAGTTCACGTAGTGTAATGGCGACAGTCTTCTGCTTTGCTGCCGTTTGTAACCAGTGCTGTACGGCATAACCCGGTTCAAAGTCATCGTGATGGTTGTCTACCAGCCAAGCGGTATCCACACCCGACTCAACCTTCTCTGTCGTTATTTCACTGCGTTTCATCAGTTCCAGACTGACCGACTCTCGTAAAATTAGCGCATTGCAGTGCCCAAAAACGTAATTCGCCAACTGATTGAACTGTTCGTCCTGGAATGGCCCGACGCTGTGACCAATCATGTACAGCGGTTTTTTGGCCATAAATGAACACAGTGCATGCTCAAACTGCGGCACACCATAAAGATCGACAAAAAACGATCCGCCGACCTGGATAATGGCGTCATAACGCGACAACAAGCGGACAAAGTCAGTAAACCCCTGAGCAATAGCGATGTTGCGCAGATTTCCGGAATCGGTAACGCGCGAGAGCAGCACCTGATGCTGATAGCGACGACGCAGCACTTTCTTTACGCGCCCCATGACGCCTGCAGCGTTGTTATGCTGCTTCATCTGTGAATACAGTGGGTCGCCCATCACCGGTCGGTTTAGTAACCAGGAGGAACTCACCGGATAGCGGCTCATCACATCCACTTCCGTCTCAGGCTGGAGCGTATGAATGGCATCCAGCAAACCGCGCAAAATGGCGCTGTCCCCACGATTTCCGCAGGTGTGGTTGCCCAGAATCAGTAATTTCATCATGACCTCTTAAAATCAGTGCGGATAACGGTTTTCGCGTCTCCGGACGACAACAAACGCAATTCATCCTGCGCGGAACAGGGCTTTCATTTTTTCACCTCGACAGAACTGCCGTTTGATTTCCACCACCAGCGGATCACGCGACAGCACAATCATCACGACAAACGCCAGAGCGCCAGCGGCTATCTGTAGGCTCAGCAACGCACCTAACGGCAATTTATTTTGCAGTGTCATTCCCAGCACGTAACTCACCACCAACGTGGGTAAGGAGAGATAAAACGGTAGCCACAGGCTGAGCATGTACTGCCGATAGCTCGGTCCCAGTACCGGTTTGATCATCACGAAATAGCTCAGGATGGTGTTTATGACCTGTACCAGTAAAAAACCCAGCGTGATGCCAATCACACCCGCCACATTCCCGCCAACCAGGATGGCGGGGATAAACAAAAAGGTTTTGAATATATTGAATTTGAAGCTGATATCGACCCGTGCTTTGGCCATCAGCAGAGAGCCTATCGGATTACCGACTGAGCGCAGCAGACCCACAATGCACAGCAGTTGCAGCACCGGAACAATACTGTTCCACTTTTCACCAAACACCAGCGGTACAACGTTATTCGATACCACCATCAATCCCAGTAGCGCCGGGAAATTGATAATGCCAACAACAGATAGCAGCTTGTAAAAATTGACCCGTAGTTTTTCGGTATCGTCCTGAATTTTGGCAAACGCTGGAAACAATACTCGGGTAATTATCGGATTCAGTTTGATGGGCGGTACAACTGCCACGTTCCAGGCAAGATTGAAGCCTCCCGCAACGCCCGCCCCCAGGGCTCTGGCCAGCACCAGCGTCGAAAGGTTAGTGTTCACGTAATTGATGATGCTGTCCGCCGTCAGCCACGCCCCAAAGCGCAGATTTGACGACACGGATGAAAGTGAAAAACACAGTCCAGGTCGATAAATTTTGCGGCCAAAATAGCCAAACAGCAGCGTGCGTAGCGTACTGTTCACCAGATACCCAACAATGGCCGTCATGGCGATCGGCCAAAAATGCGCGCTAACCACGGTAAAAGTAAAACCGGCCAGTACTGAACTGGTTTCAATCATGCCAATTTTGTTGAAGGCCAGTTCTTTTTGCATCAGCGCACGGAACTGCTGCCCATGCGGGATCACCACAAACGCCAGCGCTAAGGTTTTAATCAGTGGCACCAGCTCAGGGTTATTAAGCACATCGGCTATAGTCTCGCTGAGCGAAAACATAGCAATACAAACGGCGATCCCCAGCCCAACGTTTAACCAGTACAAGGTGGTTAGTTCAAGATAACCTATCTCTTTGCGCTGAATAATCGAGTTGGCGATCCCAAAATCAGACAGCGTATCGGCCAGCGCGATAATCACCAGCGACACGGTTAATAACCCGAACTGATGATTATCAATAATCCGCGCCAGAACCGTCATCTGAATGAGCCCCAGACCGATGATGATTACCGTAGCAATGGCTGACCACTTGGCACCGTTGAGGGTTTTTTCTCGTAAGCTCATATTAATATGCCGCTTTATTGACGAAGCCTTTAAACACCGTCAGAAAAACGATTTTGATATCGAACCACACACTCCATTCACGAATGTATTCGAGGTCAAACTCTACCCGTTTTTCCATTTTTTCCAGCGTATCGGTTTCACCACGCCAGCCGTTGATTTGCGCCCAACCGGTAATACCTGGCTTCACCTTATGGCGTAACATGTACCCTTCTATCAGCTGACGGTACTGTTCGTTATGCGCCACCGCATGTGGACGCGGCCCGACAATAGACATCCCCCCTGTCAGCACATTTATAAACTGTGGTAGCTCATCCAGTGACGTCCGCCGCAGGAAGTTACCCACGCGGGTCACACGCGGATCGTTCTGCGTGGCCTGGGTCACCACTGCATCGTTTTCCATTACCTTCATGGAACGAAACTTCCAGACTTTGATCGGTTTCCCGTCCATCCCATAGCGTGTCTGACGAAAAATTACCGGCCCCTTTGAGGTCAGCTTCACCATCAGCGCAATGGCGCATAGCACAGGAGAAATTAGCAGCAGGATTAACGATGCCAGGACGATATCCTCCGCGCGCTTCAGCAGACGATTAATGCCAGAAAGCGGTGTGTCATACAGCGGTACCACAGGAACACCGTTCATCTCTTCAATTCGTGAGTGCAGAATATTGAAGGTAAAGACATCAGGGATCAGGAGCACTGAACAGGTGGTATCAGCCAGTTCGCGTACCAGTTTTTTTACGCGCGCCCCATCGCTCATCGGCATAGCGATATAGACGTTATGAATGCGTGAGGCTTTGGCATCATCCACCAGTTGCTGCAGATTTCCCGCCCAATCACGGGCATTTTTCCCGGGTATTGGGTCGTGATAGACACCCGCGACCTCAAATCCCAACCATGGCTCATGGCGAAAGCTTTCCAGCAGTACCTGTCCGGCGGGAAGGTCCCCTGCTACCGCTACCCGGCGCGTGTTATAACCACGATTTCGCAACCATCCCGCCCCGTAGCGAATAAACGCACGGCACAGCACCAGACCAATACTTGACAGCAGATACCATGCCAGCCAAAGAGCAAACCGGTTATCAAAATCGTTATTAAAGGCAATCAGACCCGCGCAAAAAATCAGACTCAGCGTCCAGTTTTGCAACAGCAGCACCAACTCTGTTGAAATTTTTACCCCGCGCCAGGAGCGGTAAAAATCCGTTATCCCGCCCAGCATCTGAAAAACGACCAGCGTAATTAACGCTACCAGCAGGTGCATATACAGGAAAGGCAAACCGCTCAGTTCGCAGACTATCCATAATCCACCAAACATGATGGTGATATCTGAAAAGCGTTGCACCATCGATATTAACGACGCATTGGTTTTGGCTCGTTCGCGCTTTTTTAGATGTGTCATCGTGGTTCCTGTTAGTCGCCACTTGCCCTTATCGGGCAAGGGAAATACCAGCATTACTGATTTAGCAATGCCAGGAGAGTGCGCGTTCGCACGTTCAGGCGTACATCAGCAATTGACCCGTAACAAATATCAAAAGTGGTAACACAGATTATTTGGCTCACGTTATCTCCTTTTTCAGGCAACAGTTAGCCGGACCTGATTGCCTCAATAAATAAGTAACAAAAGCCAGACTCTGTTATTTTTATTTCATAAAAGTTCGCAGAGAGTCAGTTAACAGAGATGAATAATAGATTTCTATATATGCTCATGATGTGTGCCAAACCTTACAATATCATCTTCTTCAAGGTAGACCCCAGAACGAACTTCAATCATCTCCAAGGGAACCTTCCCAGGGTTTTCAAGACAATGAACAGTGCCCTGAGGAATATATACTGATTGATTTTCACTTAATAACTGGACCTCATCACAGATCGTGACCTTTGCCGTTCCCGCAACAATAATCCAGTGTTCAGCGCGATGATGGTGCATACGTAATGCAAAGCCCTGACCGGGTTTCACGGTTATTCTTTTAACCTGATAACGATCGCCTTCATCGATAGAGTCATATTTCCCCCAGGGTCTAAAAACCTCCCGATGAATATGATGCTCCGAGCGACCATCCGCCTGAATTTGTGCAACAATTTTTTTTACATCTTGCACATCTGTTTTATTTGCGATTAATACTGCATCTTTAGTTTGGACAACAATCAGATCTTTTACGCCGACGGTTGCCACCAGTCCCGATTCGGCGTAGACATAACTGTTCTCTGTATTATGGTCAATAACATCACCATGATAAACATTACCCTCGTCGTTACGATCGCTGATTTCCCAAAGTGATGACCATGACCCTACATCGCTCCAGCCGACGTTCATCGGCAGGACTACAGCGTCCGTGGTTTTCTCCATCACGGCATAGTCGATCGATTCTTCTGGGCAAGCCTGGAAATCCTCCCGACTGACACGGATAAAATCATTGTCCAGTTCAGCGTTATCCATCGCCAACAAGCAGGCCTGTAAAATATCTGGACGATATTTTTCGAGCTCTTCAAGATAGCGTCGGGCCTGGAATAAAAACATACCGCTATTCCAATAATATTCACCAGCAGAGATATATTTTTCGGCTGTTTCAAGGTCAGGTTTTTCCACAAAAGCATCAACATTGAAAGCAACAGAATCAACTTTTATCTGGGTACTGCTGACTTCACCGCGTCGAATATAACCGTACCCTGTTTCCGGTGCATCCGGAACGATACCAAATGTTACCAGCTTGCCATTTTCAGCTAACGGGATAGCTGAGGTCACTGCATCGTGGAAGAACTTATTTTCTTCGATAATATGATCAGCCGCCAGAACCAGCAATAACGGGTTATGTTCGGAATTATTGTTACATGCTGCGATTGCTGCCAGCGCGATTGCTGGTGCGGTATTCCGGGCTTGTGGCTCAAGAATAATATTACCCGTTAGCTTATCGATTTCTTGCAATTGCTCAGCAACAATAAATCGATGCTTTTCATTACATATTACAAGCGGTGGTGAACAATCCAGGCCATCAAGGCGGAAAATTGTCGATTGCAACATAGTGTTTTGCCCATCCAGACACAAGAACTGCTTTGGATATAATGTTCTGGATAATGGCCATAAACGGCTACCGGACCCACCTGCAATAATTACCGGATGAATGTTATTTTGGCTCATACGTCAACCCTTCAAATGATTAATAAATTGATTCAAGACATTATCTTTTTCAAGTGCAGACTCTGCATATGAACGTGCAATCATATTGTATTCAGGCATAGTGATTGCTTCAGTAATACCCGCCACAAGCATTTCAACTGATTCTGGCTCAATACAGATTGCAATACCTGGATGTTTCTGACAAAGCTGCCCCAGTTCGGTGTGGGGCTCTGCTGTAATCACGGCATTTCCCCCGACCGCCAATATGTTCGTTAACTTCGAAGGAAGGACCGCATCTGCAGCGCCACGTCTTTGGATGACTAAATGGCAATCTGCTAGCCTTAATAACGCAGGCAGCATTTCATAAGGTTGCAGTGGGTAGAACTTAACATTCGTTAGGGCTCGTTCCTTGACCATTTGTTCCATCCTGGATTTTCCCCCTCCCTGACCCACAATAACGTATATCCATGGTTTATCCTGAGTCTGACTTGCAGCCTCAACGATATTTTCAACACCTTGCTTCTCACCAATATTGCCGGAATACAAAATCATTTTTTTATCGGTTGGCAAATCAAACTGCTGACGTATTTGCTCTATATCAGCACTATCCACCTGGCTGAATCTTTCCACTTCAGACCAGTTCGGGAAAAAGATAAGTTTTTCTGCAGCAACACCTTTCTCCTGCGCTTTTTGCATCATAGAGCGGGAGATCGTGGAAACATTATCCACACTCAACAAACTGCTGCGCTCAAATGCTTTGGCTACTCGCGCAATCATTGTGGAGTTTCCGGTTGCCGCCAGTCCCAGTCCCAACATCGCATCAACTTCATAGTCCTGAATATGCAGCACGGTGCGAGAGTCAGACAGTTTTGCCAACAAACGCATTCCTGGTGTACAGAATAGCGTGGGTACCACACCGATAATGTATTCAGGCTTCCACCGATACTGAGCCAACAGGGGAAAAAGACTGCTCAGGGCAAAACTGCCCAAATGTAGCAACCGCTTTAGCGTTGAAGGCTGAGCCGGTACATATAATGGACAGCGCCAGACAGTAGTGACACCCACTTCCCGACGATAACGCCAGGAAGAATAAGATTCGCCTACTTGCCACTGTGGATAATAAGGAGGGGCCGTGATAACCCGAACCTCATGCCCCTGGCCTGCCATCCACTCCACCATCTCTCCCGTGTATTTACCAATTCCGGTCAACTCGGGCGAGTAATTGATGCCATAAACCAGAATTCTCATATCCCGGGCACCCGATCTTTCGTCGCGGAGTTGAAATATGCCTGCGTATTTTTATGCACATTTCCATCGACAATCAGTTCATCCGATTTAGCCCAACGCCAGGTATCATGCTGTTTTGACGGCAGCATTGATGTACTGGTATTAATTTTCAGTCGAAAACCCAGCACCACATAATGCGTTGTAAACGAAGAACCAGAAAAATTATCATCATAAAAGTGCTGCCAGACACCAAAAAACTCACCGTGTGTTATGGGAAACCGCTGACCTAATTCCTCTTCCGTCAAACGCATAAATGCTTGTTCCAGCGTTTCATCTTTTAATACTCTGCCGCCTGGCACAAACCAATATCCTTGAGCAGGCCTGTTAGTTCTTTTCCCAACTAAAAACTCCCCAAACTCATTCTCAATGATAAAATCCAGAGAGATCAGCGGTGTCGTGCGCACCGCATTAGCGAAGTCTTCTTTATTGAGAAACATTACTCACCCCGATACCGCTGCTGATTATCAAGGAACCAGCGATAAGTATTAACCAGCCCCTGTTCAAGACCTATTTCATGATGCCATCCGAGTCTTCTCAGGCGGCTCACATCAAGCAGTTTTCGTGGTGTCCCATCAGGTTTAGATGCATCAAAAATAATTTCACCGCGGAAACCGACAACTTTTGCAATGGCATCGGAAAGTTCACGAATAGTGCAATCTTCACCCGTACCTACGTTGACATGAGAAAGCATTGGTTCTGTATTTTCCTGCCAAACCTCATTGTCTAACTCCATAACATGGATGCTTGCTGCCGCCATATCATCGACATGCAAAAATTCACGCATGGGTTTTCCACTGCCCCAAACTTCAACGTATTTGTCATCACGTTGAGTGGCTTCATGAAAACGACGCAATAGCGCAGGAATCACATGAGAATTATCTTTATGGAAATTGTCGTTAGGTCCATACAGGTTCGTCGGCATCACTGAACGGTAATCCCGGCGATGCTGCCGGTTATAGGACTCACACAGTTTTATCCCTGCAATTTTAGCGATGGCATAGGGCTCATTTGTCGGCTCCAGTGATCCCTGCAACAACTCGCTCTCTTTGATGGGTTGCTGCGCAAACTTAGGATAAATACATGATGAGCCTAAAAATAATAACTTCTCGACATTTGAATTATGAGCCGCATGAAGAATATTACTTTCCATCATCATGTTTTCATAAATGAAATCAGATGGATAATTATTATTAGCCATAATCCCGCCCACTTTTGCCGCGGCAAGATAAACCTGGTCAATATGTTCACTGGTAAAGAAATCATTAACCGCCGTTGTGTCTAATAAATTGAGCTGCTCACGGTTACGAATGATTAACTCTACATCTTCACGTTGTGCGAGTTGTCGGTAAATAGCAGAGCCCACCATTCCCCGATGTCCCGCGATATAAACACGTTTCTTCTTCATCATCATTAGCTCTCCAGTGCAATAACAACATCGTAACCATGGGACTTCAGCAGTGAATGTTTCTTCGCGGCTTCCAGATCGTGAGCAACCATTTCAGAAACCATCTGTCGCAGCGTGATTTCCGGCTTCCAGCCCAGTTTTTCGTGTGCCTTTGTCGGATCGCCCAACAGCGTTTCCACTTCCGCAGGACGGAAATAGCGCGGGTCGACGGCGATCATCACATCCCCCGGTTTCACCCCTGGCGCATCATGCCCAGTCACCGAAACCACAATGCCTTTTTCATTCACGCCCTCACCTTCAAAGCGCAATTTAATACCGAGTTGGGCAGCGGCCATTTCCACAAACTGACGGACGGAATACTGCACGCCAGTAGCGATCACGAAATCTTCCGGCTGTTCCTGCTGCAACATCATCCACTGCATCCTGACGTAGTCTTTGGCATGTCCCCAGTCACGCAGCGAATCCATGTTGCCAAGGTACAGACAGGACTCCAGTCCCTGGGCGATGTTGGCAATTGCGCGGGTAATTTTGCGAGTGACGAAGGTCTCGCCACGGCGCGGAGATTCATGGTTAAACAGAATGCCGTTACAGGCATACATGCCATAAGATTCACGGTAATTGACGGTGATCCAGTAGGCATACAGTTTGGCGACGGCATAGGGCGATCGCGGATAGAACGGTGTCGTTTCTTTCTGCGGGATCTCCTGAACCAGACCGTACAGTTCAGAGGTGGAAGCCTGATAGAAACGGGTTTTCTTTTCCAGCCCCAGGAAGCGAATCGCTTCCAGCAAACGCAGCGTGCCGATCCCATCAACATCAGCAGTATATTCTGGCGAATCAAACGACACCGCCACGTGGCTCATTGCGCCCAGGTTATAGACTTCATCCGGCTGAACCTCTTGCAAAATACGGGTCAGATTAGAAGAATCCGTCAAATCGCCATAATGCAGATGGAATTTGGGATTACCCGCATGCGGGTCCTGGTAAATATGGTCTACGCGTTCGGTATTAAATGACGAGGCCCGGCGCTTAATACCATGAACTTCATAACCTTTTTCCAGCAGAAACTCTGCCAGGTATGAACCATCCTGCCCGGTTACGCCAGTAATGAGAGCGACTTTTGACATGCTATTACCTCTTAAAATTTCCCTTCAGGGAGTAACGTTCTCGACGCGTTTACGCGTAACTACTGCGGGGTTACCCCGACATATGGCATTGGCCGGCAACGATTTAAAAACGCTGCTGCGTGCACCCACGACGGTACCGTCACCAATCGTCACGCCAGGCGCGACAAAAACATCTGTCGCCAGCCAGCATTTCTCGCCAATCACAATTGGCGTGGCGCAAATATCAAAGTGTTGGCTGGCATAATCATGACTCCCTGTGCATAAATAACTTCTCTGCGAAATAACCGTATGAGCCCCAATCGTAATATTACCCAGCGTATATAAAACCGCGTCATCACCCACCCAGGCGTAATCACCCAGTGTCAATTTCCACGGATAAGTAATTTTTACTGAAGGCCGAATAACTACGTTTTTTCCTATTTTCGCGCCAAATATTCTTAATAAAAAAGCCCGCCAGCGGTACATAACTTGTGGTGACCAGTGAAATAATGTTGCTTGTACCGCCCACCATAATTGCACTTTAATGACACCGCCGCCGCGAAAACCTTTCGGCACCGTGAAGCCTTCTAAATCCTGCATAGCGTATCCTTACGTTTTACCATATAAGTGTTTTGTCTTACCGGTTGTACGCAGGCGTATATATTCAGAAAATCCGGCCCAAAAGCCCGGCACGCGCAATATTTGTCGCTGGACTCTTTTAGCATCCCGACACAATTCCAGATTATTCGTAGTCGATACGCCGCCCATGGAAAACTCCGACACTAAACCAGTCAGTTTTTTAAAAGCGAACCCGGACTTGTATAATTTTGCTGCCAGCGCATAATCCGATGATATTTTATATTGCAAGTCATAATGCCAGGTTTGCAGGCCCGTCAGCGGGAAAAATATTGCCTGATGACTGGCTGGCAAACTGTGGTAGATGTACCAACCGGGTTTAGCCCGGCGCGTCATTTTTTTACCATTACCAAAGTCCAGCAATGCATCGCCAATCACCATCGCTTTATCACTCTGCGTTTTTAACTGGCGGATAAAATGTGCAGAATCAGCGTGCAGAATATCTCCAGAGTTGAGAAAGAGTGCAAAACGCCCGCGCGCCATAGCTATCCCTTTATTCATTGCGTCGTAGAGACCGTTATCAGGCTCGCTGACAAAACGTAACTGGTGCTCTCCATTGAGATTCTCCAGGAACGCTGGCGTACCGTCTGTAGACCCCCCATCGATAACAATCCACTCAAAGCTGATATCGCTCGTCTGCGCAAGATGTGCCAGTGACGCGTGGGTTTTGACGATCCCGTCCAGATTGCGAAAAGCGACGGTGATAATACTCAGCAGCATGTAAATTACCTCGCGATATTCAGCGCCTTGCGCAAAATAAACGGACATACGATTAAAAAAGCGTATTCCGGACTAAATACTGAACCGGTGAAAAACAACGACAACGGTGTAAAAAGATAAAGTTGCACCCGATAATTCTGATTATCACCAAATGCATTCATCATCATCTTCGTTACTTTCCCCATGTACCACAGGGATAATATTACGGCGAACCACGAAAAATAGATAATTAACAGATACAAACCATTGTCTATCGTTTTACCTACATCTGCACCGTTAAAGATTCCGAATGATGCAACATATTCATAAAGTGAGCCAAATCTCACTACACCGTCGACATTCAGCAATGAATATCCAACCATGACCAACGGCCCGACTATGCGATAATAAGATGAAGAGCCTTCAGTGCCTAAATCACCAAGACGCGTCGCAATGTAGGGAAAGGCAAATATCACGCCCACCATAAACACACTCAGTGAGATAATCGCCAAGGGTAACTTCTTTTTTATCGCATCCTTATTCAGATACTGAAACGCCCACTCCAGTAGGTAAAACAATATAAATGTCATTACCCCAGAAAACGATCCTGACAATACCACCCCTGTCAGAATCATAGCATCGGTCCTGGGCGTTTTGATACCAAACTGTTTGATGCTGAGCCAAATTGAGATTAACGCCAGAGCGAAAAATGCGGGTTCAAAATAGAGTGCAGTGGTACGTTTCCCACCAAATTTAATAAAGTTCAGAACATAGCTATTGCTGTAAATAAGATATTTCGAAATAGCTTCCATTATACTGCTGCCACCACTGAGAATGATCTGTACCATTTCAACGGCAGCCAGACCGACCACTAACCCCACCGCCAGCCAGAATAAACGTAAAATTTTAGGATAGTTATGTGGTGAAATGGTTTTGAAGCGAATGCTCCACACCATGCCAATAATGATCACGGTATAGATAAACAACATGGCAGATGTTACATACTTGCTGGCATCCAGCGATTGGCCAAACAGGTAGTTAAACACCGTCAGGGCCCCGCCTACACCCAACGCAATCAACAACTTTTTAATATTGATACGGTCGACGAACAGCAGTAGCAACAGCGGTAAAAAAGTGACAACGGTGACGGGGAAACTTTCACCCAGTTGCGCAAGTTTGACGTTAACCAGCAGATAAAGCAGCGGTAACACCAGATAGCTACAGACTCTGATAGTACGAGACATATTCCTCCAGCATCTGTTGTCCGCTGTATGCTGTCCGACTCTGCTGGCTAAAGGTTGCCAGCGTGGTGCCAAATACCGCCTGTGCAATTTCTGATTTTTTAAGTTGTACCAGACGCAGAACATCCGCTTCACTGAACGTTTTACCGCCTGATTTTGCCAGCACTTCCTGTGCCGCCTCGCTGTGCGTGGCGATAACCGGTACACCGATAGAAAGCGCTTCGCATAAAATTAACGGGTAGTTATCAACCCGTGAACTGAACACCAGCCCATCCATCTGATTTAGCGCCCCCATCAAGGTTCGTTTGTCACTTTCAAACCCATGGTTGATGACGTTTGCTCCGGCAAACGGGGAAAACTTACCGAATGTATGCAGCTCTATTTTGTCCCCGAGCGCGATAAGCGCCTGAACCAGTTGCTGGCTGGTTTTACCGTCATAGCGCAAATCGTGGGCTACCACGGCAATTTTCGGTCTGCCCGGCGGTTCATACTGAACTGGCAAGTCAGCAAGAATCGCTTCTGTCGCCACATCAATACCGTTATTGATGATGTGACAACGCCCGGCACCGTACAGACTGTTAAATGCTTCCGCCACATGTTGACTGGGCGAGATAAACTGGCAGCCAAGCGCCAACATCATGCGAAACATTTGACGTTTGCCAGGCAGTTGCTGGTGTGCTTTATCAACGCTAACCGGGGGATAGTTGCTTAACGTTGGGCATTTCTGGCAGCCCGTTTTCCAGCCTTCGCAACCATCGGTAAAGGCGCAGCGTCCGGTAACACTCCAGTGATCGTGCAGCGTCCAGACAAAGGTGATATCGGGCTTATGTGCCTTCACCTTTTGGCAAAACGCCACCACCTCTTCGAGATTCAGCCAGTAACTGTGCAGCACATGGAAATGCAGAACCAGCGGACCCGCAGTGCGGGTGATTGTGCGGTACATACTGTCGAGGTTGCCAAACAGATCGCGGTTTGCGAGGCGAAACAGCGCAATATTCGCCGCCGACGTCAAACGCGGCGCATGTTTAATCACGTGTGGATAATTCCCGTGACTGGCGCTTTTCTTGCCTCCTTTGCCATAACCGTATACAAACCGCGACGACCACCCTTTTTCCTGCGCGCGCAGGTGTAAATCCAGCGCGACCCCTGCGGCCCCGCCTTCGGCAAGCCGAACATTAAATTGCAGAATATTCATTGCATTACCTTCGCTCTCACATGTTGACTCAGCATACTTAGCGTCCTCGCAGACCGTCAGCCAGGCGCTTACCGTTGCGTATGGAAAGCAGCGTCAGCAATGTGCGCCAGTTCATCCGCTTGTTACGAATCTGATAAAGGGTAAACAGCTGATATTTTTTACTCGCCCGGTCAAATTTACCTTTGTGCTTGCGATAGAACTGGAAATAACCGGAGAACTTATGTGGAGAGGAAGTAATGCGCATCTCGCCGTGATTCACATGCAGGATCTGCGTCGCCTCTTTTACCTTCCAGGGTTTACCGTAGGCCACCACCATGCGCAGAAAAATGTCGTAGTCCTGAGCGGCTTTTAATGTGGTATCAAACAGGCATGCTTTGAAACGCCACGCCCAGCTAAAGACCTGATTACCAATGATATTTCGTTTGTAGAATCGGCGTCGTGAGTACATCGACTTCGGATACAGCGGCAGACTGGCTGGCTGTGAATAAACCTCACCTTCACAGACATAATCATCAGCGTAGAGAAAAGCGTGCGTCACCAGTTGATGACGAGACTGAAGGAATGTGCTCAGGCGATTCGGCGTCCACTCATCGTCATCATCAATTCCCGTAATGTACTGCCCACTGGCCTGCATGATCGCCTGATTGCGTACCGCGCACGCGCCGGAGTTAATAGCGTTATGCGTATAGCTCACGCGTGGATCGTTTAACGCCTCAACAAACTGTTGCAGCTGCTCATACTCGCAAGAGCAATCATCGACAATGATCATTTCCCAGTGGCTATAGTCCTGGCGCAGCACCGATTTAATCGCCCGAATAGCCAACTGCTGGCGGTTCCAGGTGGGCATATAAATAGAAATTAGCGGGTTGTCTGTCGTCATTTTTTTGTCCCAGATAAAGTTCACAGATGGCGCTACGCTTATCAGGCCTACATTCGATATGCGTTGCTGTTAGTTATCTATTTCGAATCCGACGTGTATTCGTATTCGTAGTAACCGTAATCCTGATACCCGCTGGCGCGCCGGAAAATGGAGTTGAGGATCACCCCTTTCACCTGAATACCGTTTTGCTCGAAGCGACTCAGACTGGTTTCCACCTCTTTCAGCGTGTTGACCGCGTAACGCGCCACCATCAGCGTGGTTCCGACGTGACGACCAACGATGGCCGCATCGGTCACGGCCAGTATTGGCGGCGTATCGATCAGCACCAGGTCATAGTTCGCGCTAGCCCAGGTCATCAGCTCGCCAAAGCGTTCGCTCATCAGCAGTTCTGAAGGATTAGGAGGAACCTGCCCGCGAGGGACCAGGTCAAAATGTGTAATTGAAGTCGGTTTTGCGCAGGCGGGAATGTCACCCTTGCCGCTAAGAATCTCAGACAGACCGTTGACGTTATTGGTCCCGAGCAGCTCATGGGTATAGCCTTTACGCATATCACAGTCGATCAGCAGCACGCGCTTGTCGGTCTGACTGATAACCGCAGCCAGGTTGGCACAGACAAACGTTTTGCCAATCGACGGGCTGACCCCGGTAAGCATCAGCACATTATTACGTGATTGCATCATGGCGAAGTGCAGGCTGGTACGCAGGCTGCGCACCGCTTCTATTGCCAGGTCAGTCGGATTACCTACCGCCAGCAACTGGCTCTGCTTATAGCGCTTAACGCCTTTAATGGTCTGCACGTTATCACGGGCTTTTTGCCATTCGGACAAAGGAATGCTGGCATACACGCTGATGCCGTGCTCTTCAAGCACCTGCGGGCTTTCAATACCGCGATTGAACAGCGATCGCAGCAGCACGCCAACCACTGAAAGCATCAAACCAAGAAGGATACTGCCGAGAATAATCAGCGCCGTTTTCGGTTTCAGAACACCGGGCTGGGCAATGGCGGGATCGACAATACGCACATCGCCAACCGTACTGGCTTCCGTGATCTTCAGCTCCTGCTGTTTATTCAGCAGTTGCATATAGACCTGCTGGCCGGACTCCACGTCACGCGTCAGGCGGACAATTTCCTGCTGCGTCTTCGGCATCGCCGTCACGCGCCCGTTCAGCTTGCTTTTTTCATCTTCCAGCGCCTGGCGTTTTTCCAGCAACGTGCGGTACGCCGGGTGCGCTTTGGTGAACAATTTGGAGATTTCAGCTTCTTTAAAGGTCAGTTCATTTAACTGGGCATCAATATTGACCATCGAGTCCAGCACCGCTTTGGCTTCCAGCGGTAAATCAACGGAGTCTTTATCCTGACGAAATGCATTCAGCTTGTTTTCGGCAACGTCCAGACGGTTGCGCACCTCTGGCAATTGTTTTGCCAGAAATGCCAGACTTTTGGCGGCCTCTTCAGATTTACGCTCCACGTTTTGTTGCAGATAGTTGCGGGTAATACTGTCGAGGATCTGGCGGATTTGTTCACGATCTTCCCCTGTAAAGATCAGGCTCAGAACCCCGGTATCTTTACCTGTTTCCGTCACCATCAGGTTATTTTGCAGATTGTTGATCGTGCCAAGCGTGGAGAACTTACTGACGGTAAATTCGCTACCCGGACTGGCATGAATTGCCTCAACCCGCATCGATACACCGTCATGGTTCAGCAACTGCCCAACCTGACCACGCGCGCTAAAACCGCCGTCACTCACCAGTTGATAACTTTTATCGTTCAGTACACTCAACGTGAAGGTCTGTTCATTCATTGACGTTGGCAAGGTGAAAGTCGTCACATTGACCGTTTCATTCTGGCGGCCCATCAGCCGGTCCCAGCCGGCACCAAAAAGAGGAAATGAATCTTTGGTGACGGAAATGTCCAGGTTGAGATCGTCTACCGTTTTGCCCAATACCCGTCGTGACTGAATAAGCTGAATTTCCGCTTCAGAAGCAGGTGGCTTGCTGGATAACGCCGAGCCAATATCCTGGACTAACGAGTTTCCGGTATTTTGTTCAATTTGCACCAACGCATCGGCACTGTAGATCGGCGTGGCAAACAGGGTGTAGACCGCCGCACACAGCGCAAATGCGGCAGTTATGCCCAGTACCCACCAGCGTGCTTCGACTACTGTCCCAACCAGACGTCCGATATCGATTTCATCGTTGCCTGTTACCGACGTTGCAGACTGTTTTTCTTTTTCTGTCATTATTTTCCCTGCTCCGCATTCAGTGCCTGAGCCCATTGATGGGCAGACCGCTCAAGTAGCGCATACACCGCATCAAATGCATCACGGCTTTTACGATACGGGTCGGGTATTTCGCGTTCGCTGTCCCAATGGCCGAACAGCATCACTTTGCCACGCATCTCCGGCACCATTTCACACAACGCCGTGATATGACGTTTTTCCATGGTCAGGATCAGGTCATATTCCCGGCACATCCGTCCCGAGATCTGCCGCGCACAATGATTTTCCAGCGACAAGTTATGCGCCTGAGCCACACTAATGGCACACGGATCAGCGCCCTTGCCTACCAGCGCGCCGAGGCCAGCGGAAGACACCGTCAACGCCGGATCAAATTGCCTTAACAAGCGCTCTGCCGTCGGAGAGCGGCAAATGTTCCCCACGCAGACAACTAATATTTTGTTAAACATGATGATTACCAGTTGTGAAGGTCGCTGGCCGTATCCGTCATGTAACGAACACCGCTAATGGTCGGCAGCAACTGATTGATCAAACGGTTCCAGCGAGCAACCGGCGCGGTCGTGACATACACCACATCGTAAGGCTGAAGTCGGAAAGAGGTCGCCATCACCAACGATGTCGCATCGGACATATCAAGCTGGTAGATATTGGCGATCTTGCCGTTATGCCCACCCTCGCCTTTTATTGGACGAATAACGAAGATGCCGCTGGCATTGGATGTGGTCAGGTCGATGCCCTCCGCATTGCCCAGCGCTTCAGTGAGCGTCATACCGCTGAAATCCATCTTGAGGGTGCTCTGTTTTTTCACTTCGCCCATCACGAACACTTTCAGGTCGTCATTTCTCGGGACAAACAAAATATCGCCAGGATAGAGCAGACGGTTCTGGCTTAGATCGCCATTTTGCATTAGCGCTTGCAGAGAAATTCGTTGCTCCTGCCCTTTGTGAGTCAGCACAACGTTGTGCCAGTCGGCCTCTTCAGTGAGGCCGCCTGCGGCATTAATAGCATCGAGGATGGTAAGAGGTACGTTGGTGATGGCCTGTTGACCGGATTTATTCACCTGCCCGGAGACATATGCCTTTTGCGAGCGGAATGCGGCGATATTAACGTCCACCTGCGGGTCCGCGATGTACTTCGCCAAGCGCCCGGTAATATCACTACGAATTTCTGCCAACGTTTTTCCCACCACGCTAACTTTGCCAATGTAGGGATAAAACATCGTGCCGTCAGGCTGTACCCAGTTTCCCGTATCGCTTGAGCTACGATACTGTCCCGCTGGCGTGGTGAGTTCGGGATGATCCCAGACGGTGACATTCAGGACATCACCGGGTCCGACCCGGTACTGATACCCGGAGATCTCCTGATCCAGCGACATATTAGGTTGAGCAACATTCGGTCGCGGACGCAATTGTTCAACCAGTCGTGGGGTAAGCGGATAAACATTCACCATCCGGTTGATATCAAAATCGGCATCCTGTTGCTTAATCACATCTTTGCCCATGGTAGACATATTGCTGCCCGGAAGCACGGTACAACCGTTGATCAATATTACCGACACCAATACTGGTATCAATTTAAGTTTGGATTTCATCATTGATTATTTATCACTTTGGCAGAGTCATTATCACGTGCGTTTTAAATAGCGATTACGCCTGTTTGCATTTACCTTGCCGTTAATTGAATAGAAATTTAACTGGCATCAGTCCTAAAAAAAATGAATTCATCTGCAGTCTCTTGACAGAATAATTTAGGTTTATCATCAGGCGACCAGGCACGCTACCGCCCCTGGCTTCATTAGCTACCAATGCACTGATTAATTTATATTTTTACCATCCTCGCAATTTTCATCATATTCATAGCATCTACCCATCAGAAATAGCATGGTGCGATACTGGCAACATATTTCTCTTTTGATTATTACGGGAAGAATTGTTGCAGCTAACCGAATAGCAGGCAAGATAACAAGTCCTGAAATATAGCCTTTTAAGATTAATATTAAGCGTGAGATGTGTATATTTTTAGG